>JACRCS010000094.1 GCA_016218905.1 Deltaproteobacteria bacterium | reverse complement strand
CTGCCGCTACCCCAAAGGGATTCGGGTCACTGATGAAGAGCTTGCCGGAGTGAATCTGCATTGCGACGCCTTCCACGGCGAGTGGAACTACACGATCTCGCCTCGGGGTCAAAACGACTCAGTTATTTAGTAACGGCCCCTAAGATGGAGCCCCTGAGGAAGAGGGCAACTTTGCCGAAAGCGCGCGCGCCCGGCCCCCCTTTGTCTCCTCCGCTCCCCACTGCCGGACTTGCCAAGCGGAGTTGACCTCGGTCCCTTCGGCCTCAAGTTGTTGGTGTGCAGGAGAAACAGAGCTCAGGGAGGCTGCCTGCGAGGCCTACTGCGCGTTCTTCGCCGAAGTGGAAGCCTCCCGCTGTCCCGGCCTTCGTGTGACTTTTCCGGGACTGGCCGAGGAGGCCGGCTTCGCCTATAAGGACATCGACGAGGTGGTGGAGGCGACGGAGCGGCCGGGATCAGCCGGCGAGTGGCTCGCTTCGTCCCCATCGGGAACGTGAAGGGATGAGCTCAGGCTATCGGTATCTCGAAGATATTGCGCTCTCCGACGCCGCTTTCGAAGCCTGGGGCGAGAGCCCCGAGGAGCTCTTTGCGGCTGCGGCCGACGCCACGGTCAACGTCATGGTGCAGGACCTCGGCGCCCTCGCGAGAAGAGAGCGCCGGGAGATTCGGGTGCGGGCGGACGAGCTCGATCTCCTCCTCTTCGAGCTCCTCCAGGAGCTGATCTTCTACAAGGACGCCGAGTGCCTGCTCCTGAAGGTCACGCAGTTGAAAACCGACCGGGAGGCGGACGGCTGGACGCTCACCGCCGAGGCGTGGGGAGATCGGATCGACCCGGAGCGCCACGCGCTCCTGATCGACGTGAAGGCCGTCACCCTGCACCGCTTCAGGGTCTGGCAGACGGACGAGGGCTGGAAGGCCACTGTAGTCTTGGACACGTAAGCGTTCGTCGGCCGAGTGTCACCGCCCCCAAAAGGCGTATGGTAGTGAGTAAACGCGCCCGGGTAGCGGCTGCCGCGTGGATCGCGTCTCCATCTCGGCCCGACACCGATCATGGAAACCCAGCGGGGCCATTGGGAACGAGGAGCGCTGTAGCGCGTACTGGCCCAAAGACCTCCTCGAGCTGACCTGGTTTGCCTCCCCGAGCGCCTCCTATCGGAAGACTGCCACGTCGGTGTGGGGAAGGAATTGGGCCGCCACGTACTCGTCCATGAACGTCGGATTGTCGGCGAGTTCCACGTGGGTCATCATGCGGGCCACGTCCTCCGTCCGGGCGTGCATCGTGCGGCTGAAGCTCACGGCTCGGGCGCCCAGAAGGGAGCCGTTCCCGACGAAGAGGAACCGATCGGGGGAGACCGGAGGAAGGAGCCCGATCGCGATCGACTTCTCGAGATCGAGCGCCTGGCCGAAGCCGCCGGCGATGATCACCCGATCCACGTCCTCGAACCCGAGCCCTACGCTGCGCAAGAGGACCCGGCAGCCGGCAAAGATCGCCGCCTTCGTCCGGATCAGGTTGTCGAGGTCCGCTTCGGTAAGCACCACCTCCGTGCCGGTTTCCGTTTCGCTGGGCCAGGCGAGGACGTACTCCAGGTAGCCGTCCTCGTTCCGCCGGACCCTTGGGGTCCCGAGCTCCTCGTGGTACCGCCCGTTGGGCGCGAGAAGCCCTGAATGCAGGAGCTCCGCGGCCGCGGCGATGAGACCCGAACCGCAGATTCCTCGGGGCTTGCGATCGCCGATCGTCTTCAGGCTCGGCTCGTACGTGACGGGGTCGACCTCTACGTCTTCGATTGCGCCCCTGTCTGCCCGCATCCCGCAGCGGATCTCGGCGCCCTCGAACGCGGGCCCGGCCGGCGCCGAGGTGGCGACGACCCACTCCGACGAGCCGAGGACGATCTCGCCGTTCGTCCCGACGTCGATGAAGAGCGTCGTCTCCTCGTGCTGCCAAGCCCCCGATCCGAGGATGCCCGCGACGATGTCGCCACCGACCCAGCTCGCGACGAGCGGGAAGGCCCAGACGTACACGTGGGGCTCCAATTGGATCCCGAGTTCCCGAGCCCGAACGACCGGCACGCTGGACATGGCGGTCACGTAGGGGGCTTCCCGGATGCTCTTCGGGTCCATCCCGAGGAGGAGGTGGGTCATCGTGGAGTTCCCGGCGACGATCATGTGACTCACCCGCTCCCGTGGCGCGCCGCTGCATTTGAGCAGCCGGTCGATCATCTCATTGATCCCCTGGACGACCACCCGCTGGAGGGCTTCGAGCCCTTCGGCGCTGCGCGCGTGGAGGATCCGGCTGATGACGTCCTCCCCGTACGAGATCTGCGGGTTGTAGCGTGAGGTGTTCGCGAGGGTGTTGCAGTCGTCCCGGCACTCGTCGCTGTCGCAGTCGACCACCGCGCATTCCCGCAGGTCGAGGAGCTGGGCGGCCAGGGTCGTCGTTCCCACGTCGACGACGATCGCGAAGTTCTGCTCGGCCGTATTGCCCGGCTCGACATGGATGAGGCGGTAGCGATCTCCGAGGAAGACGAGCGTCGCCGTGACGGACCAGTCGGAGGCGCGGAGCGTCCGCCCCAGGGTTCGGACCGTCTCGAAGTCCGCCTGGATCGAGTGGATTGAGAGCGCCTTCCGAAGCGCCAACAGCAACCGGTCCAGGTCGGGGAGGGTGTCGTCCCGGCTGGGCGGGTCGAGCCGGAGCGCCACCTTGAACACGGTGGGCTCGATCCGCAGGTTGGGGAGGAGCGTCCTGAGCTCGCTCACCTTGAGGGCCCGGCCTCCCCTGCCCGTTCGACCGCGCTCGATCGCGGAGTGGTCTACCGACGAAGCGAGCGGGATCTCGATGGTGCAGTCGCTCGCCGGGCAGGAACTGCACGCGAGGCGGTAGCCGGCAGAGAGCTCGTCGGCCGAGAGCTTCGAGTGTTCGCCGCCTTCGATCCGGCCTTCTCGGACCCGCACCTTGCACGACCCGCAGGTTCCCTGGCCTCCGCAAGAGGCGTTCACGTGGAGACCCGCTCGTTGTGCCACGGTCAGAAGACTCTCGCCGTCGCCGACTTCGACGATCCTGCCCGAGGGCTCGAAACGAACGCGAACGGAACCGCTCATCGAAGCTCCTCCTCGTGCGGCCCGGCACCCGGGAGATCCTAGGCGGTGCGCACTTTGGATCATGGACGGGCTTCCATGCTGCCGCAGGATGTGAGGTGACGCGGTCGTACGAAAGCATTCTACCCCCGGAGAACCTGGCGCAAACGCCAGCGGCGCCCTCCTCTCCCCCGCCGCGCGCGGAAGCGGTGGTCGGCCTCGGCCGGCCGGACGAGAGCGACGTCCGATCTCGGCGTGCCGCGGCGCCTGCTGCCGAATGAGGAAAGATTCAGGAGAGCTTCCTGAGATGCTTCTTGAGGATTCTCAGGGCGCTCGTGGGAGACAGCTCCGAGAGGAGGCCCACCGCGAAGAGAACATAGCGGTCGTCCACGAGGAGCTCCGGATCCCGGGGACGGAGCGATTCGGGACTGCCTCGGTCGAAGCAAGCAGACCGGAGGATGCGCTCCTGGTTCCTGCCGTAGGCGAAGACTCCTCCCGTGCCCACGAGCGCCTTCACCCCGGTGAGGTCCTTCCCGTGCTGGACCCTCACCTTCCCCGTCGGGAAGTACACCTCTTCGAGCCGGCCGCAGTGCCGGGCCGCCGCCGTCTCCACGGCCGCACAGGAGAGCGCCGTGTCGAAGCAGTGGTCGAGTTCGTCGTTCGGAACCAGCGCGACGCTGCGCGAGAGCGCCTCGGCCCTGGTCTCTACGTCGATTCTCTCCGGGAGGCCGGGAGCCATTGCGGCCAGTCGGTCGGAGAGCTTCTTCGCGCCGACTCTTCGCAGGATCGTCTCGGCGTTGTAGCGAATGCCCAGATCGCCCTCCACCGTCCTCTTCAGGTAGGGATCCGGGAGGCCCTTGAGCACGGCGTCGCCCGAGGGGTGGCCGTGGGCGACCGAATCGACGTCAGTGGTGGCGCCGCCCACGTCCACGACTACCAGGTCGCCGATTCCTTCTTCGTCGCCGGTACCCTCCGCCAACAGCCGAGCACCCGCTAGGACGGCCGTCGGAGTGGGCATAATGAGTCCGAGGATGGCTTGCGCCCGGTCCAGCCCTTTCGCTTGGATGATGCGCTTCATGAAGGTGTCTCGGATCGCGCTGCGGCTGGGCTCGAGGTTGAGCCGATCGAGCTCGGGCAGGACGTTCTCCACGACGATCGCGTCCTTGCCTCCTGCCTCCAGAAGCCTCGCAGCTTCTCCCGCCGCGAGCCTGTTGCCGGCAACGATGAAAGGTACCGACAGCTTCGACCTCGCCAGCAGCCCGGCGTTCTCGAGGAGGCACTCCCTGTTCCCCCCGTCCGTTCCGCCCGCAAGCAGGACCAGGTCGGGGGCCTCCCCCTCGATCTCCCTGAGGTCGTCAGCAGTGAGGCCGTAGGCGTACGCTCGGGTAAGCTTGGCTCCTGCGCCGAGGGCAGCCTCTTCGGCCGCCTTCGCGGTGAGAGCTTTCACCAGCCCGGCAGCCACGACCTTCAGCCCGCCGGCCGCGCTGCTCGCGGCCACGATCTTGTCGGGCTCGAGCTCATCGACTCCCATGCTGGCGCGGAGCTGTTCCAAGGCCCTGAACAAGCCGGTGGTCATGTCCGTGTCGACCGTGCTCGGAGACTGGGCCACGCCGAGCAGTTCCTCCTTCTCGAGGTCCACGGCGACGACTTTGGTGTAGGTGCTTCCGAAGTCAGCAGCGACGACCGCGCCCATCTTCAGTCCGCCTTCACGATCCGGCAGGGATCCATCTCTCGCTCCACGAGTCGCCCGGGCGGCTGCAATTGCGTTGACACGCTCCCGCGTGGGCTCCTATGATGCCACTTTGTGTATCTTGAATATTACAATGTGAAACTGCAGAGGGCGCCGTGGCCGGTGTCAAGTTTACGAACTCGCTCGCGAAGGGGCTGAGGGTCCTCGAGTCCTTCTCCCCGGCGTCTCCGAAGCTGAAGCTCCAGGAGATCGCGGAAAAGACTCAGTTGCCCAAGGTCACCGCGTTTCGGTTCATCCGGACGTTGATGACTCTCGGCTACATCGCACGCGACGAGCAATCCAGGACCTACTGCCTGACCCCAAGGGTTCTGTCGCTCGGCTTCACCGTGCTCTCCAGCATCGAACTGCGGGAGGTGGCCCTCCCCCACCTCGAACAACTGTCCGCCGCCTCGAATCAGACGGTGAACCTGGGCGTCATGGACCATACCGACGTCGTGTACATCGAGCGGATCAAGCGAAAGCAGATCTTGAACATCGAGCTCTACGTCGGCAGTCGCGTCAGCATCTACTCGACCTCCATCGGACGAGCCATCCTCGCCTTTCTACCGCCGGCCAACCTCCAGTCGTTGCTCCCCGAGATCCTGAAGAACCCGGAAGCGGCGCTCCACTGCGGCGCCGGAGGCGAAAAGCTCCTGGAGAGCTTGGAGGCCGTACGGCGTCTCGGCTACGCCATGAGTGACGACATCCCGTTCATTCCCGGCGTCCGAACCATCGCGGCCCCGGTCTTCAAGGCCGGGGGCGAGGTGGAGGGGGCCATCAACATGCCCGTCTTCACGCAGTTCGTCGCGCGCGAGGAGTTGACAGCGCGGTACCTTCCCCTCCTTCTCGAGACCGCCGGCCGCATCTCCGCGGAGCGCGGCTACCGTGGCGTGCCGTCAGGAGCCGCGGCGGACGGCGCTCGAGCCGGGACCGCTCCCCGCCGGCGCGCCGGCAAGCGTGCGCCGGAGTCCTGAAGCCCGGTCTCGTTGGCCTCGTCGGCCTGGTGGTTGGCCGAGCTGGTAGGCTATCCGACGACCCAACAGGACCAACAGGACTAACCAGCGCTCTTCTTTGCCTCCGGCAGGACCGGCTACTTGATTTGGCCGGAGGCCTGCAGGATCTCCTTGATCAGGCCGAACTTCGCAGGGATCTTCTCCTCCATGACCGTCTTCCCCGGTACGAAGGCCGGCCGGAAGTAGATCTTCTTCGCTTCGGCGATGAGTTCCGGATCCTTGGACGCCTTTTGGATCGCGCTCTCGAGAACCTGCAGGATCTCTTTCGGCGTGTTCTTGGGGGCTGCGATGTAGGTCGCGATTTCGATGTCCGGTATGTTCTTGCCCATGAAGGAATCGAAATCGGGGAGCGACGGGTCGAGCCCGAAGTCTGCGGGCGGATCGAAGCTGAAGAGCGCTCGTAGCTTCCCGGCCTCGATCTGGGGCTTCGCCGCTCCGACGCTCAAGGTGGCGATCGGCACGTGCTTTCCGAGCAGAGCGGGCAGGATCTCCCCATCTCCCTTCAGCGGGACGCCGATCAGCTTCAAGCCCGCCCGGCGGTTGAGGTTTTCCATCCTCACGGTGATCATGGCCGCCGCCCCCTGGTTGGCATACTTCACGCCGGGATTCTTCTTCGCGTAGTCGACGAACTCCTGGAAGGTCTTCCAGGGAGCATCCGCGGGCACGCACAAGGTATTTCCGATGGTCTGGACCTGCGCCACCACGACGAGGTCCTCGGCCTTGTACCCCGCGGTACCCATGAGAACGGGAACGACCCAGTCAGCCGTGTTGAGCAGGGTATAGCCGTCGGGTCGGGCGTTGGCCACGTGGGTGAAGGCGAGCGCCCCGCCGGCTCCGGGCTTGTTGACGGGAATCACGGGCACCCCCAGGTACTTCTCCAGGATGCGCGCCCAGAGGCGCCCCGTCATGTCGGCGGCCCCGCCCGGCGCGAAGCCGCAGACCAGCTCGATGGGGCGAGAAGGAAACTTCTCGGCAGCCCCAACGCGAGTCAGGCCCGCAAACAGACAGAGGGAGACGACGGCGAGGGCGGTCGAGAGCAGGACTTTTCGTTTCATGATCGGTCCTCCGCTGAAAGGGTCTCGGTGCTCACGTCGACGAGAGGGGTTGGTCCCTCTGCGTCTTCCTGCGAAGAAAGCCGTCCCCGAGGGACGAGAGGTCTTCGATGATCATCTGGTAGTCGGCGGCCCTGCCCTCCTCCCTTTCGCGCTCCCGGATCTTCTCCCGGTGAAAGGAGACGATCTCCTGGGGAAGCGGAAGTCTTCCGTGGTCGAGGTATCGAACCATGCCCCGCCGGTCCCGTACCCCCTTCACCCGGCAGTGGACGTTCTGACTCGTGGCGAAGGGCACGTCGAAGAGGCCGGTCTCCACCGCCCGGAGCTCCCCCAGAACCGCGTCGCCCGAACCGGCATCCAGGATTGTGTCGACGATGGCCTCCACCTCCCTTTTGAGCACCGAAGCCTCCGCCTCCACCGTCTTTGCGTCGAACTCGGCGCACTGGTCCTCGAGCAGGGTGATCACCGTCTTGCCGAGGCGGAGGCTCGCGGCGTTGGCCTCGCGCGTGGGGATCGTCTTCGCCTCCTCGATGGTCTTGACGTGAGCGATCTCGCACCGGCCGAGGATTGCGGCGTACACCCCGAGACTGATGAGCGCGCACGCCTGGAAGACGTCGGCGGGGAAGCGGCCCGACCAGTTGGTGCAGTTGATCGTTACCGTCGTCCCCCGATAACCGAGCTTCTGCAGATAAGCTTCGGCCGACCGCCTGAGCGTCAGAACTGCGGCCACGTCTTGCACCACGTTTCCCTGGCAGTTGATCGTCAGGTTGAAGTGCTTTACTCCTTGTTCCGCTGCAATGATCGAATCGAGGATCGCTCCTGCAATGAGAACCCCGAAGGGGCAGAGAATCCCGAAGCCTCCGTTGATGGAGGCCGTCATTGGAATACCCCGCTCTTCGTACGTGCCCATGAGGCGATACGCGTATTGGTAGAAACCGACCACGGTCTCCAGTGACAGCTTCCTCGTATACTGGCAAAACGTATTGAGGATGTTCCCGGTGCTCCCCGTGTGCCCACCCGCCAGGCCGATCTCGTCGATGAGACGGTAATCGGGGGCCACCCCCCGGATGAGGACCGGCAGATCCACGGCCTCCACCACCCGGCGCGTGCCGTGCACCCCGTGCGTGACGATCGGGAACCCGTTCAGCGCCCATCTGCCCGACCGGAGGCCCTCCTGGAGCGCGCCTTCCGCGGCCTCGTACTTCTGGTAACGGGTCAGGCTGTCGACCATCGTTCCCAGGAAGTCCGCCTGCCCCTCCACCTGCAAGTACTTCAAGTAAGCGCTGAACTCCTCTACCGTCGGCACCCCGGAATCGGAGCGGATGGTCGTTGCTCCCCGCTGCCTGACGTCCAGGAGCTTGCGGGCGAAGTTCTTGTGCGCTCCCATGCTCCGGTGGAACTCGACGGCTTCGTCGAGGTCGACCTCGCGGCCCGTCGGCCACGTCGCCAGCACGCGCCTCCTCTCGCGGGCGAATTCCTCGTCGCTCAGCCTTCGGTTTCGGATCTCCACAGGCCCTCCGTTCCCCAGTCGACGCTGCTGCTGATGTCCCGTTTGGGAATTCCTCGCCCTGCTTCGGCCCCTGCGATGGCGGAACGGCCCTGATTCGCCGCCGTTCGGCCTGCTGCTCGTTGTGCGCGAACTACCCGCACGGGACACTAGGCGTCTTCGCTCAACCCGGAGGAATCCATCCGGGCCTTGTTCTTCCGGTATGCCGAGAAAGTCGTGGAAACGAGGAGAAGCGCCGCGAACATCAGTACCGGCCCCGAAATCGGCCACTGCAGGAAGATGCGGAACCGGCCGTCCGACATGATCAGCGAGTTCCTGAAGTTCGCCTCGATCAGAGGACCGAGCACGAGAGCCATGATGAGCGGCGCCATGTCGTACTTGAGCTTCCGGAGCACGTACCCCACCACGCCGAAGACGACCATGATGACGACTTCCGTGGGGTTGTTGTTGGCAGAGTAGGCACCGATCAGACAGCAGAAGAGGATCAGGGGCAGGAGGAGCCTCGAGGGGATCCGGAGGACCCTCACCCAGATTCCGACCAGGGGAAGGTTCAAGAGGACCAACATCGCGTTGCCGATGTACATGCTCGCGATGACGCCCCAGAAGATCTCGGGATGCTGGGAGATGAGGAGAGGGCCCGGAGTCACGCCGTGGATCATCAGCGCGCCCAGGAGCAGCCCCATGATGGGACTGGGAGGAATCCCGAGGGCCAGCATCGGGACGAAGGCCCCGCCGGCAGCCGCGTTGTTCGCCGACTCCGGACCCGCCACTCCTTCGATGGCACCGCAGCCGAACTCCTCGGGCCGTTTCGAAAGCCTCTTCTCGATGGAGTAGGAGAGGAACGACGACATGACGGCGCCGCCGCCGGGAATGATTCCGCAGAGGAAGCCGATGAGCGAGCCCCGGCCGATGGGTCCCGCCGAGCGCCTCCAGTCCTCCCGGGTGGGCAGTGACTTGGCGAGCCTCGCCTGGAGAATGTCTCGGACCACCTCCCTTTCCAGGGCGAAGAGGACCTCCGAGATGCCGAAGAGGCCCATCGCGACCGGGACGAGGCCCACCCCGTCGAGGAGAGACGTCGAGCCGAAGTGAAAGCGGGGCGTCCCCAGGATCGGATCCATCCCGACCGTTCCGAGGATCAGCCCGAGGAGAACCATCAGCATCGCGTCGACGGCCGTTCCCCTCGCCAGGTACGTGAGGATCGTCATTCCCAGGCACATCAACGCGAAGAACTCCGGAGGGCCGAACTTCAGCGCGGCGTCGGAGAGCGGGAAGACCAGGAACTGAAGGGCGACGATGCTGAAGGTCCCGCCGATGAAGGACCCGAACGCGGCGATGCTGAGGGCGGGCCCGGCTCTGCCGGCGCGAGCCATCTGGTACCCGTCGAGGCAGGTGATCACTGAAGCGGCTTCGCCGGGAATGTTGACGAGAATCGAGGTCGTCGAGCCTCCATACATCGCGCCGTAGTAGATTCCGGACAGCATGATGATCGAAGCCGCCGGAGGCAGGCCGTACGTCGACGGAAGGAGGATCGCCATGGCGCCCATGGGTCCGATCCCGGGGAGCACCCCCACGAGCGTCCCGATGAACACTCCGGCGAAGCAGTAGAGGAGCGTCATCGGCTGGAGAACGCCCGAGAGGCCGCCGAGCACGCCCGAAAAGAGATCCACGTCCCTACCTCCTCAAGGGGTGCTCAGGTGCCGGAGCACACCGGCAGGGAATCTCACCCCGAGGTACGTGAACAGGAAGTACGTCGTGGTGACCACCCCGGCCGACCACAAGGTCACGCTCCACCACCTTCGAAGCCCCGCCGCCGTGAAGAGGATCCCCAGGGTGAGAAAGGCCGTCGGGACGAACCCGAGGGGCTCGATCAGAAAGGCAAAGCCGAGCAACGCGGCGACCACGAGCCCCAGCTTTCCGTAGATGGCGCGCTCGAGGCTCGGTCCCGCCCCCACCTCGCCCTCCCCTGTCCCGAGGAGGCCTTTGAAAAACGAATAGAGCGCAAGGGCGAAGAAGAGAGAGCCCAGGAGGAAGGGGAAGAACCCTGGCCCGGGTCTCTCCACCCGTCCGAGGCCGAGGCGGTAGGAGCCGATCGCCACCCCGGCGCCGAGCACGAGCCAGAGGAGATGGCTCACCACCCGCCCTGGGCTCATGAAAGCCGCGGCCCTCATGGGCGGTCCCCTGCCGGGCCGGAGGCGGGGACGTTATCCACGACGTATCCCCTGCTTATCGAGGTCAAGTCTTCGACGACCATCTGGTAGCCGGCCCTCCTCCCGTGCAAGGTTTCCCTTTCGGCGATCTTGTCCCGGTGGAACTCGAGGACCTCCCGGGTCAGCGGCACGCTCCCGTGCTCGAGATACCGCACCGCGCCGCGAGCGTCCTTGAGCCCCAGGACCCTGCAGTGGACCGACCGGTGCGTGCTGAAGGGGTTGTCGAGCACTCCCGTTTCCACCGCCTTCAGGGTACCCGCGGCCACGTCCCCTTCTCCCAGCTCGACGACCCTGGTGACGATCGCGTCCACTTCCATCCCGAGAATCCGCCTTTCCTCGTCCAAGACGCGCGGATCGAGGCAAAGCCCCTGATCCTTGAACAGGTTCGCGGCCATTCGGGCCGCCTTGTAGGTGACGACGATGTCGTTCGCGGTGGGGATCGTCTTCGCCTCCGAGATCGTTCGCACGTCCACCAATTGGGCGCCACAGAGACGCGCCAGAAGGCAGTCGAAGGCGGTGACGGCAAAAGAGCATCCCGGTTCGTCCGGATACCGGGCGAGGGCGAGCCCCACCGTCAGGACCAAGCCCGTGTCCTCGCAACCGACCCTGTCGAGCCAGAAACGGGCCCGCTCGCGGAAGATCGTTCCTGCCGCGACGTCCTGGGCCACGTTCCCCTGGGCCATGTAGTGGAGGTTGATCAGCTTGACGCCCTGTGCCGCCATCATGAGGACCTGGGTCAGGGCAGCGGCGATGACGAGCCCCGGTGGAACGCCGGCGCCGTACATTCCCAGGACCGAGAGCGCGAGGGGAACCCCCCGCTCCTCGTAGAGGCCGACCAGCCGGTGGATATACCTGGCGTTCTTGAGGACGGTCTCGAGCGACGCCTTCGCGTTCATGTTCCAGAAGTTGTAGAGACCGTCCGCCGCATCGGCCGTATAGCCTCCCGCGTAGGCGATCTCGCTGATGATGCGAATGTCCGGCGCCCCATACTTCAGCTGGACCGGCCTCGATAGGGCGTTCGTCAACCGCCTGATTCCCGCCACCCCGTGATTGACGACGGGGAACCCGTTCAGCGCCGAAGAATCGTTCTTCTGGCTCTTCTCTATGCCCTCCGCCGCGCCCGCGAAGTCGTGATTTCGAGTGAGGCTGTCGACGGATGTCCCGAGCACATCGGCGACCGGTTCGACGGCTCTGAGCAAGGCCGTCTGCTGCTCCAGGGTCGTCTTCCCCATGCCGGTGATGATCAGCGTTTCGCCTTTCCGCTGGGCCTCTTCGACCCTCCTCCGCCAGACCCTGCCCGGCGGAAGACTCTTGTGAAAGGCCACCGCTTCCTCGAAGTCGACCTGGGCGCCGGTGGGCCACTCCGCCAGCACCTTCTTGCGCTCGTCCCACCATTCATCCCCCAGCTTCTCGTTCGTGATCATCCACCACTCCGCGGAGTGCTACCTCATCCTATGGGGAAGCCACAGCGCAAGTTCCGGAAAGAGCATGATCAACAGGGTCGTGACGACGACTGAGATCGTGAGGATGCTCGTCCCCTTGTAAACGGTGGCCAACTTGACCTTTGCGCCCGCGCTTACGATGAAGGCCGCGATACCCACGGGAGGGAAGACCATACCCATGGCGATCAACAGCATCATCACGACGCCGAACCAGATCGGATCGAAACCGAGCGTCAGGACGAGG
>JACRCS010000028.1 GCA_016218905.1 Deltaproteobacteria bacterium | reverse complement strand
CGAACTCTCGCTCCCTCCCTTTCCGGCCCCCCCGGCACCTCTCCAGTCTGATGCCGAACCTGCCGATGTCTTACCGGTGGCGGGGCGGCTGCGCCTCCGGCTAAGACGCTGAAGACCCGCAAAGGAGGGAACGTGGGGCTGGTGGACGGGATCCGAAGGCAGCTTCGATCGGTCGTCGAGTGGGAGGATTCGGCGCCGGATCTCCTCTTCGAGCAGTGGACGAGCGACGGCGACGAGCTCAAGAACGCGTCGCGACTGATCGTGTCCCCGGGGCAGGGCTGCATCTTCGTCTACGAGGGGCGAATCCGGGCGGTCCTCACCCGCCCGTGCATGATCGACCTGCGGACCTCCAACATCCCCTTCTGGACCACCATCTCGAAGTTCATGCAGGCGTTCGAGAGCGAGCACAAGGTCGGCCTCTTCTTCTTCCGACAGGCCATGATCCTCAACCAGAAGTGGGGGACGACGAGCCCCGTGCGATACCTGGATCCCGTCTACAAGATCCCGGTGGAGCTGAAGGCGTACGGCAACTACAGCCTCCAGATCACGGAGCCCCGGAGCTTCTTCGAGAACGTGGTCGGCAGCCGTGCACGCTTCCTCGTCAGCGACCTCCGGGCGGTGCTGACGGAGCGCCTCGTCGAGCCGCTGAGCGACTCCCTCGCGGAGGCCCGGCACTCCTACGTCGAGATCGACGCCCACCGGAGCGAGCTCGCCGAGGCCCTCACGGAGCGGCTGCGGGCCGACTTCGAGCGGCTCGGCTTCGCGCTGACGGACTTTCGGCTGGAAGGCGTCGACTTCGACGAGGGAACGAAGCGCCGGATCGAGCGGATCGCGGACCTCACGGCCGAGGCCCAGGCCGTGGGGGCGGTGGGACTCGACTACGCGCGCGTGCAGCAGCTCGAGGCGATGCGGGAGGCGGCCCGCAATGAGGGAGTGGCCGCCGGCGCGGGCGTCGTCATCGGCGCCGGCATAGGCCTCGGGCAGCTGATGCCCGGCGCGCTCGGGGCCGGCGCGAGGCCCTCCCCGGAAGAGGCGCGGCCCCTCGCGGAGGACCCCGCGACCCAGCTCCGGACGCTCAAGGAGCTCTTCGAGGCGCAGCTCATCACCGGGGAAGAGTACGCGCAGAAGAAGCAGCAAGTCCTGGCCCGCCTCTGAGGTCTACCATGGCGAAGTGTACGAGCTGCTCGGCGCCGCTGCCCGCCTCCGACCCGGTCTGCGCCTACTGTGGCACGCGCAACAGCGTCGACCTGGAGGCCGTCCACGAGTACACCGTGACCTGGCCTGAGTCGTCGCGCCTCTGCCCCCGCTGCGGGGTGGCGCTCCAGACCGTCGACCTACGGCTCGAAGGGACCTTCCTCATCGAACGCTGCCCCGCGTGCTTTGGGCTCTTCTTCGATCCGGGAGAGCTGGAGGCCCTCCTCGACGGCTCGATCCGAAACGCCTTCACGATCGACTACGGCCGCCTGGAGGCGCTCTCCGAGTCGCGCGCGAGCGAGGTCGTCCGGTACGGCAAGTGCCCCGTCTGCGGGACTTTCATGAACCGCGTCGGCTTCGGCAGCCGGAGCGGAGTCGTCGTCGACCAGTGCAAGCGGCACGGCGTCTGGCTCGACGCCGGCGAGCTGCGCCGGCTCCTCGAGTGGAGGAAGGCCGGCGGGCAGCTCCTCCACGAGAAGCTCAAGACCGAGCGGAGGGAGGAGGAGCTCCGGAAGGAGGAGGCCGCCGAGCGCGCCCGGCTCACCTCCGGCGGCGGCTGGGAAGCGGGCGAAGGCGAAGGCTGGGACTCGGCGAGAGCCGGATTGCCGGGCCTGCTCCTGCGCCTGGCGGAGAGCCTCCTGCGGTGAGGGCTCCTCGTTTGTCTTGTTGGTCTTGTTGGTTCTATTGGTCTTATTGGTTTTATGGTGGCCGACCAGGGAACCAATCGGACCAATCGAACCAATCGGACCAATCGAGCCAATCGGACCACCCGGACCGACGCCTCTACAGCTCCCTGAAGTAGTTCCCCGTATGGCTCCCGGGAACGGGTTCTCCGGCCCGGACGCGCCTCCACGCCCCGACGGCCTCCTCCGGAGTGAGCGAACTCCACTGAAAGTCGACCCGCAGGGAGGCCGCCCCCGCCGCCCTGAGCTCCTCCACGACTTCCGAGAGACAGAAGGGTTCGCGCCCTACGGTCACGGCCCGGCAGCCCCGGTTGAGGACCCGGACGCGGTTCCCGAAGTCGGAGACCAGGTCGAGCTCCCGGAAGTCGCAGCGCTTTCGGCCCGGGCAGCTTCCCGCGAGGTTCGCCCGCGGGCAGGTCTCGCTCACGAAGAGCGGCGTGTGCTGGTAGACGATCACGGTGGCCTGGGGCCCTAAGGCCTGGAGGAGCGCTTTCAGGTTCTCGCGGCCGTCCTCGGGCGAGAGCCCGAAGCCGCTCAGCCCGAGCGCGAGGAGCGTCCGGCCGGCCGAGGTGTTGGTGACGTAGAGGGGCCAGTCCGCCGTCAGTTCCAAGCCGCGGGGATCCTCGCCGGGCGTCAGCCCCAGGTGGCCCCAACCAGCCAGGTTCGAGACCTCCCAGCGCCGCCAGCCCTCGTCGAGCAGGCGTGAGACCCTGGGCAGGAGCCGGGCCTCGTCCCAGGGCCGGAGGACGGCCGGCAGCGCGAGCCGCAGGCGGCCCCGGCCGAGCCGCTCGGCGAGGGCGGAGAACCGGCGCAGAAAACCCTCCTCCTGGGAGGGCTCCAGCGCCACCACGAGCTCTGCGCCCTCCCAGTCGCTCTCCGCGAAGCCGTCGAGGAGCTCGAGCCGGTCGACCTTCAGCGACCAGCGGGCCGGCGGCGGTTCCGACCCGGCGAGGGCTTCGGGCGCCCGCAGCTCGGCCAGGATCCCTCGGACCTCCGCCACCCTCGCCTCGGCGAGGGTGCGCTCCAGGGCCTCGGCCACCGTGCGGCGCACTCCGTTCCACTGAGACGGGGCGGCGAAGAGCCCGCCCGGGTTCTCCACCGTGAGCCTGCCGAGCCGGAACGGCGTGTTCCCGAGGCGCTCGAAAGCTGCCCGGGCGGCCTTCTCGCCGGCTTGGACGTGCCTCGCCGCAGTGAAGGAATCCTCCAGGACCGACGTCGCCTCCAGCTCCCCGAACCGGGCCGTCACCGCGAGCCGCTCCGGGGTGAGGCGCGCCGCCACGTCGATGAGGCGCCGCGCGCGAAACTCCCCCTCCCGGGGCGTCGTCCACCGGAAGGCGCGCTTCACTGCCTGGGACGAGGTGCACTGGATCGGAGCGCCGGCCGGGATGGGGGGGTGGTCCGGCGGAAGCCTGACCTCGACCTCCGCGCCCGCGCCCGCCTCGAAGGTTCGGGTGCCCGCTCCGGCGAGTCGCAGCTCCTCGACGGAGAAGCCGTAGGGCCTGACGTGTCCCGGGAGCTCGATCTGGAGCCCGTCGTGGAGCTCCAGGCGCCGGGCCGTCCGGAACCGGAGGTACGTCCCCTGCCGCCGGTTGCCTCGCACCCCGCCGACCGCGCCGACGGGGGCACCCCGGTGCCCCACCCGCTCCGGGTCGCCGCAGCCCCTCTGCCCCCTGCCCCCGAGGTAGAGCTCGGTCCAGGGACGGCTGAAGACCGTCCGGAGGTCGGCTTCGCGGACCGGCCGCTCCCCGGGCTTCAGTGTGCCGTCGAGGATGCTCCGGTAGAAGTCCGTCACGGCCGCGACGTAGAGCGCGTTCTTCTTGCGGCCTTCGATCTTGAAGGACGCCACCCCGGCCTCGGCGAGCTCGAAGAGGCGGTCCGGGAGCGCGAGGTCCTTCATGGCGAAGGGGAGCGCCGGTGTCCCCTGCCCCGCCTCGGGCGAGAAGGAGCCGCCGCAGATGTAGGCGCACCGCCCCCGGTTCGCGCTGCGGCCGAGGGCGTGGGAGGAGAAGAGGCACAGGCCGCTGTAGGAGTAGCAGATCGCGCCGTGGATGAAGCACTCGATCTCGACCTCGGACTGGCGGCAGAGGCCGCGGAGCTCGTCCAGGGTGAGCTCCCGGGCCGCGACGACGCGCCGCACGCCGAGCCGCGCGAGTGCCTCCACGCCGCGGAAGCTGTGGACCGCCATCTGGGTGCTGGCGTGGAGCTCGAGGGTGGGGAAGTGGTGTCGAACGATCCGCGCGACCCCGAGGTCCTGGACGATCACTGCGTCCACGCCCACCTCCCGGACGGCCGCCAGGTCGGCGACCAGGTCGGGGAGCTCCGCTTCGAGGACGAGCGTGTTCACCGCGGCGAAGACCCGGCGCGGCGGAGTGACGGAGCGGGCGTAGGCGGTGAAGGCGTCGAGCTCGTCCAGGGTGAAGTTCGCGGCCTCCGCCCGGGCCGAGAAGCGCTTCAACCCCAGGTAGACCGCGTCCGCCCCGTACGCGAGCGCGGCGTAGCCCGCGTCGGGTCCGCCGGCGGGAGAGAGGAGTTCGGGTTTGCCTGCCATCGCCCCAGGGTAGCACGGCCTCCCACCGCGGCACAGATCGGGGGGCGGGGCGCCGGGTGGGATCCGCCTTTCGATCGACCTGCAAAACTCGAAAAGGGTGGTAAAGCGGTCTGCATGGTGGAGAAGCCCCGGCAAGCGACAGCAAAGGGGGACCCATGAAGACTACGATATCGCCCCACGAGAAAGCTCGCATCCGGCTCACCGTAAACGGGCAGGCGAGGGAGCTCGAGGTGGCGCCCTGGACGACCCTCCTCGACGCCCTGCGCGATCACCTCGGCCTCACGGGGACGAAGAAGGGCTGCGACCATGGCCAGTGCGGCGCGTGCACCGTCCTTCTCGACGGGAAGCGGATCGACTCCTGCCTCGCGCTGGCAGTCATGTGCGACGGCGCTGAGGTGACGACCATCGAAGGGCTCTCCGACGGCCCCGCCCTCCACCCGCTCCAGGCTGCCTTCATCGAGCGGGACGCCTTCCAGTGCGGCTATTGCACGCCCGGCCAACTCTGCTCCGCAGCCGGGTTGCTGGCCGAGGGGAGGGCACGGACTCCCGGCGAGATCCGCGAGGCGATGAGCGGGAATTTGTGCCGATGCGGGGCCTACCCCAACATCGTCGCCGCCATCCGAGATGTCGTGGCGGAGGAGGGAAGCGAGTCGTGAACGCCTTCTCCTACGTCCGGGTAGAAAACGTCACTGCCGCACTGCAGGAGATCGCCGTCCAGAGGGGGGCGAAGTTCATCGCCGGGGGCACGAACCTCGTCGACCTGATGAAGGAGAACGTCGAGCGGCCGGAGCGCCTCGTCGACGTCACGCGACTTCCCTTGAAGCGGATCGAGCCCGCCCAGGGCGGGGGGCTCCGGATCGGGGCCCTCGCGACGAACACCGACGTCGCGCGGGACGAAGCGATCGAGCGGCACTATCCCCTCGTCTCCCGCGCCCTCCTCGCCGGCGCCTCGCCCCAGCTCCGAAACGTTGCGACCGTCGGGGGAAACCTGCTCCAGCGGACGCGCTGCCCCTACTTCTACGACGTGGCGACGCCCTGCAACAAGCGCAGCCCCGGCGCGGGCTGCTCCGCCCGGACGGGGTTCAACCGCGCCCACGCGATCCTGGGCACGAGCGAGCACTGCATCGCGACCCACCCCTCGGATCTCTGCGTGGCGCTGGCGGCCCTGGAGGCGCTCGTCCGGGTCGTCGGGCCCGGAGGGGAGCGCACGATCGCCCTCGGCGATCTTTGCCGACTCCCCCGCGACGCGCCGCACCGCGACACGACCCTCGGCCCGCACGAGCTCGTCACCGCAGTCGAACTCCCCGGGAGGGGGTTCGCCGAGCACTGCGCCTACGTGAAGGTGCGGGAACGGGCGTCCTATTCCTTCGCCCTCGTCTCCGTGGCCGCCGCCCTGGAACTGGAGGGGCGCACGGTCCGGGAGGCGCGAGTCGCCCTCGGCGGCGTCGCCCACAGGCCGTGGCGGAAGCCCGAGGCCGAGGCCCTGCTCCGGGGGCAGGAGGTCTCGGCGGCGAACTTCCGCAAGTTGGCCGGCGCCCTCCTGAGCGGGGCCCGAGGCTTTGGCCACAACGACTTCAAGGTCGAGCTCGCCGAGCGCGCAGTGATCCGCGCCCTCAGCGACGCGGCCGGAGAGGTGCAGCCATGAGCGCGAGCCCCATCGGAACGCCGACAAACCGGGTGGACGGGCCCGCCAAGGTGACGGGCGGAGCGCAGTACGCCGCCGACCACCCGATCTCGGACCTCGCTTACGGCTTCGTCGTCTCGGCCGCTGTGGCGCGGGGAAGGATCGTCCGCGTCGACGAGGCCGCAGCCCGGAAGGTCCCGGGCGTCCTGAAGATCTTCACCCACGAGAACACGCGGAAGCTCGCGGGCGACGACGAGAGCTGGCAGGACGAAGTGGCGCCCCCGGGCTCACCCTTTCGCCCCTTCCAAGACCCCGAGGTCCGCTTCAGTGCCCAGCCGGTCGCGCTCGTCGTCGCCGACAGTCCCGAAGCGGCGAGATACGCCGCCTCACTCGTCCGGGTCGAGTACGCGCCCGCGCCGCACGCCACGGATCTCCTGGGGCATCTGAAGGGAGCCCGCGAGCCGAGGCCGAGAGGGGGCATGGCCGGCCCCACGTCCCGGGGTGACGCCGAGAAGGCTCTCGCCGGCGCCGCCGTGCGGGTGGAAGCGGAGTACCTTGTCCCGGTGGAGCACCACAACCCGCTGGAGCTCTTCGCCGCGACGGCGCTGCCCGGACCCGACGGAGGGGTCACCGTCTACGACAAGACGCAGGGCGCGCGAAACGTCCACGGGTACCTCTGCAAGGTGTTCGGGCTCGCGGAAGCGACGGTCCGCGTCCTGTCGCCCTTCGTGGGGGGCGCGTTCGGGTCGGGGCTGCGCCCGCAGTACCACCTCCCCCTGGCGGTCCTGGCCGCGCTCGACCTGGGCCGGCCGGTCCGCGTCGAGCTGACGCGGCAGCAGATGTTTACGTTCGGGCACCGCCCGGTGACGTGGCAGCGCGTGGCGCTCGGCGCCTCGCCGGAAGGACGGCTCGAGGCGCTCCTCCACGAGGCGCTCAGCGAGACTTCACGGTTCGAGGACTACAGCGAGACGGTGGTCGACTGGTCGGGCGTCCTCTACCGCTGCGAGAACGTGAAGCTCGCGCGCAAGGTCGTCGGCCTCGACCTGCCGACCCCCAACGACATGCGGGCGCCGGGCGCGGTATGGGGGCTCTTCGCGCTCGAGAGCGCCATGGACGAGCTCGCCGCGAGGCTCGGGGTCGACCCGATCGAGCTGCGGCTCCGAAACTACGCGGAAACGGACCAGAGCGAAGGCAAGCCTTTCTCGAGCAAGGAGCTCCGGGCCTGCTACCGGGAAGGGGCGGAGCGCTTCGGTTGGGCGAGGCGAAATCCCCTTCCGCGTTCCATGCGCGAAGGAGCCGCCCTCGTCGGCTGGGGCATGGCCGGCGGAATCTGGGAGGCCTACCAGCTGCCGGCGGCCGCCAGGGCGGTGCTGACCGCCGACGGCGAGCTCACGGTGGCGAGCGCGACGGCGGACATCGGTCCGGGCACCTACACGGTCATGACGCAGATCGCCGCCGGAACCCTGGGGCTCCCCGTCGAGAACGTTCGCTTCCGGCTCGGCGACTCTTCCCTGCCCTTCGCGCCGGTGGAAGGAGGCTCCTGGACGACCTCGTCGGTCGGCTCGGCCGTGAAGCTCGCGTGCGAACGCCTCCAAGAGAGGCTCTTCCGCTTCGCGGGCGGGTTCGAAGGCTCCCCTCTCTCGGGTCTGACCCGCGCCGACGTACTCTTCGAGGGGGGTCGGCTCCGCTCGAAAGCTGACCCGTCGCGCTCCGTCACCCTGGCGGAGGCGATGCGGCGCGGCGGAGCGGCGGTCCTGGAGGAGGAGGCGACGGCGGAGCCCTCGGAGGAGCAGGAGAAGTACTCCCGCTACGTCCACTCGGCGATCTTCGCGGAGGTAAAGGTCGACGCGGACTTCGGCACGGTCCGCGCCACCCGGGTCGTCAGCGCCGTGGCCGGGGGGCGGGTGCTCAACCCAAAGACGGCCCGGAGCCAGGTCCTCGGGGGGATCGTCATGGGGCTCGGCACGGCCCTCCAAGAGGAGAGCGTCCTCGACCACGCCTTCGGCCGTTTCGTGAACCACAACCTGGCGGAGTACCACATCCCGGTCTGCGCCGACGCTCCGGACGTCGAGGTCCTCTTCGTGGAGGAGAAGGACGAGGTGGTGAACTCCCTCGGCGCCAAGGGCTTGGGCGAGATCGGGATCGTCGGGGTGGCGGCGGCCGTCGCGAACGCCGTCTTCCACGCGACGGGCAAGCGC
The DNA here is from genome assembly GCA_016218905.1 of Deltaproteobacteria bacterium. The sequence continues at coordinate 11,073 of JACRCS010000028.1, read as the reverse complement.
ATCCGGGAGCTGCCGATCACGCCGGACAAGCTCATCTGACGTTCCTTCGCCGCTCCCCGGCCCTCGGGAGCGGCCTCGCAACTCGTCAAAACAAATAACGATTGAACGCATGCCGGAGCGTTGCTATACCTGCTCGGGTTTCGGCGCGGGTCTTTCGCGGGCGTGAGGGCGAGATGGACTTTTGGCGGATGCCCATCGATGCGAAGGGGCGGGAAGTCACGCTCGGAAAGGTGAACGTCATCGCCTATCGGTGCAAAGGCTGCAAGTACTGCATCGAGTTCTGTCCAACCGGGGTGCTCGCCGAGGCCAAGGAGTTCAACGAAAAGGGCTATCACCCTCCCTATGTCAAAGAGGAGGGCTCGTGCAAGAACTGCAACTACTGCGAAACGGTCTGTCCCGAGTTCGCGATCTTCGTCACCTCGGAAGGGCGAAGGGAGCTCGAGGTGAAGGACGTGCTGCGCACCGAAGCGACCACGTCGCGGAGCCGGAGGCGGCGCCGTGAAGGGTAGCGCGGTTCTCACCGGCACCCACTTCATGAACGGCGACCAGGCGTGCGCGGAGGGGGGACTCGCCGCGGGCTGCACCTTCTTCGCGGGGTACCCGATCACGCCGGCCACGGAGGTCGCCGAGCGCATGGCGAAGCGCCTCCCCCAGACCGGCGGCCTCTACATCCAGATGGAGGACGAGATCGCCTCGATGGCGGCGATCATCGGCGCTTCCTGCGCCGGCGCCCGGGCGATGACCTCGACCTCCGGTCCCGGCTTCTCCCTCATGGCGGAGAACCTGGGGCTGGCGGCCATGCTCGAGGTCCCCTGCGTGGTGGCGAACATCATGCGCGCCGGCCCCTCCACCGGGCTCCCCACCCTGGTCGCACAGCAGGACGTCATGCAGGCCCGCTGGGGGTCCCACGGCGACTACGGCGTGATCGCCCTGGCGCCCGACTCGCCCCAGGAGGCCTTCGAGCTCACCGTCGAGGCCTTCAACCTCGCCGAGCGCTACCGCACGCCCGTGATCCTCTTGAGCGACGAGGTGGTCGGGCACATGACCGAGAAGGTGGTCATCCCCGAGCCCGATCGCATCCAGGTCACCCCCCGCCGGCGGCCCAGGCCGGGGACGAGGGAGTTCGCCCCGTACCTGCCGGAGGAGGATGGCGTCCCGCCCATGGCGCTCGCGGGCGAGGGGTACCACGTCCACATGACGGGCCTCACCCACGACGAGTTCGGCTATCCGGTGATCACGGCGGAGGCGCAGGAACGTCTGATCCAGCGCCTGGTGCGGAAGATCGAGGGCAACGCCGACCGCATCGTCCGCACCGAGGAGTTCTACCTGGAGGATGCCGAGGTCGTCGTCGTCTCCTACGGCTGCTCGGCCCGGACCTCCGAGGAGGTCGTCCACCTGGCGCGGCAGAAGGGGCTCAAAGTCGGGCTCCTGCGGCTCATCACGATCTGGCCCTTCGCGGAGCGGAAGCTCCGGGAGCTCGCCTCCCGCCCGCAGGTGAAGGCCTTCGTCGTGGCGGAGATCAACCGGGGGCAGATCGCGCGAGAGGTGGAGCGGTGCGCGGCGGGAGCCGCGGAGACCGTGCTCGCCGGCTTCATGGGCGGACGGATCTTTGCGCCCGACGAGCTCCTTCGGGTCGTCGAGGAGGTGGCGGCATGATGGAGAGGCTCCTCGACGCACCGCCCTTCACCCCCGTGCAGGCGAAGAAGGCCCGGATCCAGGGCCACGGCGCCCATCCCCTCGACCGTTACCTGAAGGAAGGCCGCATCCCCCACATCTGGTGCCCCGGGTGCGGGAACGGCATCGTCCTGAACGCCTTCGTCAAGGCCGTCGAGAAGAGCGGCCGGGACCGGGAGAAGACCGTCGTAGTCTCCGGGATCGGTTGCTGCGGCCGGGCGGCGGGCTACCTGAACTTCGACACCTATCACACCACCCACGGCCGGGCCCTCCCCTTCGCCACGGGGCTGAAGCTCGCCAATCCCGAGCTGAACGTCGTGGTCATCAGCGGCGACGGCGACCTCTTCGCGATCGGCGGGAACCACCTGATCCACGCGGCGCGCCGGAACGTCGACCTGACCGTCGTCTGCGTCAACAACTTCAACTACGGCATGACCGGGGGGCAGGCGGGCCCGACGACGCCCTTGAGCGCCATCTCGGCGACGACCCCTTACGGCGCCTCCGAACACGCGTTCAACCTCGTCTACCTGGCGAAGGCGGCGGGTGCGGTCTACGTCGCCCGCTGGACCGCGCTCCACACGCACGAGCTCCGTGACTCGATCCTCCAAGCGATGGCGAAGCCGGGCTTCTGCTTCATCGAGGCGATCTCCCCCTGCCCGACGGCCCACGGCCGCCGGAACAAGCTCGGAGCCGGGCTCGACCTCATGCGCTCCTACCGGGACAACTCGTACCTGACGGACGAGCTCGATCCGGAGGAGACGGCGCTCGGTCTCACCGGCCGGATCGCCGTCGGGAAGTTTGTGGATGTCGAGAAGCCGACCTTCCTCGAGCTCTACGAGGAGCGCGTCGTGAGCCGAGCGCGGGGGCGCAGATGAGTGACGGAAAGACGCAGGTCCGCCTGAGCGGCTTCGGGGGCCAGGGGATCATCCTCGCGGGCGAGATCCTGGGCATGGCGGTGACCCTCCACGAGGGCCGGAACGCCGTGCTCACCCAGAGCTTCGGTCCGGAGGCCCGGGGGGGCGCCTGCAGCGCGGACGTGGTCGTCTCCGACGCCCGGATATACTACCCCTGCGTGACCGTGCCGGACGTGCTGGTGCTCATGTCGGAAGAGGCGGCGCGCACCTACGGTCCCAACGCGGCGGAAGGCGCCCTGGTCCTCGTCAACGAGGACCTGGTACGGACCGTGCCCAAGCGCCCGGACCTCCGGATCCACCGCATCCCCGCCACGCGTCTCGCCGAGGGCCTGGGACGCGTGATGGTGGCGAACATCGTCATGCTCGGCTTCATCACCGCCCGGGCGAAGCTCGTCAGCCCCGACGCCATGAAGAAGGCGCTCCTAGCGAGCGTCCCGCCGGGCACGGAAAAGCTGAACGAGAACGCGTTTCGGGCGGGGTACGAGTACGAAGAGCAGTTGTCGGTTATCGGTTCTCGGTAATCGGTTTAAGCCGAAGACCGAAGACCGAAAAAACCGAAAAACCGAAACCATCGAGCGCCTCATGAAGCCACGAGAGCCCCAGCAGAAACGAGAGGAGCCGCGCATCGGCGTGTACGTCTGCCACTGCGGCCTGAATATCGGCGGCTCGGTGGACTGCGAGGCGGTGGCCCTCCACGCGGCCCAGTTCCCGAACGTGATCCTCTCCGAGCACCAGCTCTACACCTGCTCGGAACCGGGACAGGAGCGGATCAAGAAGGACATCGCCGAGCACGGGCTGAACCGGGTCGTCGTCGCGGCCTGCTCGCCCAGGATGCACGAACCCACCTTCCGCTCCTGTCTGACGGACGCGGGGCTCAATCCGTACCTTCTCGAGATGGCGAACATCCGCGAGCACTGCTCCTGGGTCCACCTCCGGGACCGGGAGGGCGCCACCGAGAAGGCGATGGACCTGGTCCGGATGGCGGTCTCGCGGGCGCGGCTCCTGGAACCCCAGGAGGAGATCGAGATCCCGGTGCTCCGGAAGGCCCTCGTCATCGGCGGGGGCGTCGCGGGCATCCAGTCGGCCTTGGACCTCGCCGACGGCGGCTATGAGGTGCTCCTCGTCGAGAAGGAGCCGTCGATCGGCGGCCGGATGGCCCAGATCGACAAGACCTTCCCGACCATGGACTGTTCGATCTGCATCCTCGCGCCGAAGATGGCCGAGGTGGGGCGCCACCCCAACGTGAAGCTCCTGACGCTCACCGAGGTGACGAACATCGGAGGGTACGTGGGGAACTTCACCGTCACGGTCAAGCGCAGGGCGAAGTACGTCACGAACGAGTGCACCGCGTGCTCGGAGTGCTCGAAGGTCTGTCCCCAGCTCGCGCCCAACGAGTTCGACGTGGGACTCGCTACCCGGACCGCCATCTACATCCCCTTCGCCCAGGCGGTGCCCTCGAAGTACCTCGTGGACATGGACCTCTGCCTGAACAAGGCGGGAGTGGAGGTCTGCGAGCGCTGCGTCGAGGCGTGCTCCCGCAGGTGCATCGACTTCCACGACGCCGACGCCGAGGAGACCTTCCACGTGGGGACGATCGTCGTCGCCACGGGCGTGGACGTCTTCGACGCCTCGGAGGTCCCCCAGTACCTCTACGGCAAGGCGCCCAACGTCATCACGAGCCTGGAGTTCGAGCGGCTCATCAACGCCGGCGGCCCCACCCACGGCCACCTGGTGCGCCCGTCGGACGGCGCGGTGCCGAAGTCGGTGGCGTTCATCCAGTGCGTCGGCTCGCGCTCGGAGAAGACGAACCCGTACTGCAGCAACGTCTGCTGCATGAACACGATCAAGGACGCGCTCCTCATCAAGGAGCACTGGCCGGAGACCGAGATCAAGGTCTTCTACATCGACATCCGGGCCTTCGGCAAAGGCTTCGAGGACCTCTTCCAGCGGGCAAAGCGGGAGGGCGTGCAGTTCATTCGCGGGCTGCCCGGCGAGGTGGTGCAGCTCAAGAACGGGGATCTCCGCCTCCTGGGCGAGATGACGCTCATGAACAAGCTCTACGAGATGGACGCCGAGATGGTGGTCCTCTCCATCGGGCTCAAGCCGAGCGTGGGGAGCGAGGTCGTCCGCAAGTTCCTCACCCTCTCCCAGACCCACGGCGGCTTCTTCATGGTCGCCCATCCGAAGCTCCGGCCGGTGGACACGTCGACCCGGGGCGTCTTCCTCGCCGGCTGTTCCGAGGGGCCCAAGGACATCAAGGAGGCCGTGACCCAGGCGAGCGCGGCCGCCGCCCGGGCCAACATCCTGATGCACAACGGGAGCGTGAAGGTCGAGGCGATCACGGCCCGGGTGCACGAGGAGCGCTGTACCGGCTGTGGGGCCTGCGCGAAGGCGTGTCCGTACCACGCGATCACGCTCGACGGCCGGAAGAAGGCGGTGGTGATCGCGGCGGCGTGCGCGGGCTGCGGAACCTGCGGGGCGGAGTGCGGTTTCGGTGCCATCGAGATGCGGCACTTCAACGACGAGCAGATCTTCGCCCAGATCGACGCGCTGACGGAGTACGAGCCGGAGAAGAAGATCCTCGCGTTCAATTGCAACTGGTGTTCGTACGCGGGGGCCGACTTCGCCGGCGTCGGTCGGATGCAGTACGCGCCCGAGGTCCGCATTCTGAGGACCATGTGCTCGGGACGCGTGGACCAGCGCTTCATGGAGCACGCTTTCGCCCGCGGAATTGGGATGGTGCTCCTCTCCGGCTGCCATATCGGGGACTGCCACTACATCGACGCGAACACCTTCGCCGAAAGGCGCTACAACCGGCTCCGGAGCCTCATGAAGAAGAACGACCTCGACCCGGAGCGGATGCAGCTCGTCTGGGTGAGCGCGGCCGAGGGCCAGAAGTTCCAGGAGAAGGTGAACGAGCTCGCCCGGAAGCTGAAGACGATTCCCCCTGCGGAGATCAAGAAGAGCATGAAGTTCTTCAGGGAGAGGGAGAAGAGCCGGGCTGAGAAGGGGAAAGTGGGGGCGCGGGCGAGGCGATCCGAGGTGAGAGCCGGTTCGGCGACTGACTGACCTTTGCGGTCGGGGTGCTGTTCGGGCAGTCCCCTTGGTCGCTCCCGCCCATCCTGGGCTACGCGACCCGGCCCCCTCGTGGGACCGTCCGGGCGGGCCGACGAGATCCTTGGAGGGATTCGCGTCGCGAGCGCCATGGAAGGCGCATGAGCGACGAGCAATCTTGAAACCACTGGTGGAAGCGTCCCGCCCTACGACGGGACCGCCCGAACAGCCCGGGTGGTTGGGGAGGAGACGCGACCGCCCTTCGGGCGGGAGCGCGACGCGCGCTCACGTAGACCCGGCGAAGAAGGTGGAAGGCGGGTGGGGCGGTGCCGGTGGAGGTCCGGCGCGCTCCCGAAATCTATTTCGAGATTGCTCGTCGCTCATGCGCCCTCCGTGGCGCTCGCGACGCGAATCCATCCACGTATGTCGTCGCGACGGCCGGAAGCGGCACCGCCCCCCCCCCGGCCCCCAAGCAGATCGGGAGCGATCGGCAAAGTCGTTCCGGTCCCTCCGGCAAGTCGGAAAGGGGATCGGCAGATCGGTCCCGCCGTCAATAAGTTAGGAGCATCCCGTGCCCAGAGCGCTCGACCTCTATGATCAGGAAGAGTTCTATATGTGCCTCCAGTGCGCGATCTGCACGGGGAGCTGTCCAACCGCGCGGGTGGTGCCGGGTTACAGCCCGCGGGACGTGATCCTGCGGTACATGCTCTACGGCGAGCAGGACGAGGTGCTCGACCGGGCGGAGCTCTGGTGCTGCACGACGTGCCACGCTTGCCAGGAGCGGTGCCCCCACGGGATCCGGATCAGTGGGCTCCTCACGCACATCATGAACCTCGCCGCAAAGCGGGGGAATCTCCCCAAGCCCATGCGGGACGGCCTGAAGCTGATGGCCGAGACGGGCTGGTCGGTCCCGGCGCCCGCCCGGGCAGACCGGGTGCGCGAGGAACTCGGGCTGAAGCCCCTGAAGAAGCCCGACACGAAAGAGATCCGGGCGATCTTCCGCGAAGCCGGGCTCGACCAGATCCTGGATCTCCCATGAAGACCTCTCTCTTTACCGGCTGCGTGATCCCCATCCGCTACCCCGGCGTGGAGGTCGCCACCCGCGAGCTCGCGGCGCGGCTCGGCGTCGAGTTCGTGGACGTGAAGTTCGGGTGCTGCCCCGCACCCACGGGGCTCAAGGCCGCCCACTTCGACGCTTACCTCGCGCTCGCGGCCCGAAACCTCTGCCTCGCGGAGGAGAAGGGGCTCGACGTCGTCACCATCTGCTCGGGTTGCACCAATACGCTGCGGGAGGCGAACCATATCCTCGCCGAGGACGAGAAGAAGCGCCTCTTCGTGCACGACCTCCTCAAACGCCACGGGAAGCACTTCAAAGGGGGCATCGGGATCCGCCACCTCGCGGACTTCCTCGCGACCGACGAGCTCCTCGGCCGGATCCGGGAGAAGCTGGAGCGACCCCTCACCGGGCTCAAGGTCGGCACCCACTACGGTTGCCACTATTACCGGCCCACGCGGATGATGCGGGACGAAGAGCCGGATCCCCGCTATCCCTTGCCGGAGTCGATGGAGCTCGTCCTGGAGGCGCTTGGGGCGGAGGTGGTGGAGTACAACCGGCAGGACCTCTGCTGTGGCGCCGCTCTCGGGATCAACGCCGGGCGCCCCGACGAGGCGCTGAGGATCACCGAGGAGAAGCTCGGGTGGATGGCCGAGGCGGGCCTCGAAGCGCTCGTCACGGCCTGCCCCACGTGCTTCACGCAGTTCGACGTAGGGCAGGTCCTCCTGCGGCGCAGAGACAAGGAGCGCCGCCTCATCCCCGTCTACCACGTCGCCGAGCTCGTCGCCTACTCCCTCGGCGCCGACCCCGCGCGCCTCGACTTCAAGAGCCACAAAGTGAAGACCCCGCTGGCAGTCCAAGACGATTGAGCTGCGGTCCGCCCCCCTCGAGCCGCCGAAAAAATGGCGCTCAGGCGCCTGAGAGGCCTTTTGATTTCGGCGATCGCGGACGATCCGTCATCATCGCGCCCCGACGGCGTGCGCGGCGGGGGACCTGATCGAAGCTCTGCTCCCAGGGGCGGCCTTGACGATTCGACTCAAAAGCCATTTGATCCTCGGCACCGTATTCCTGAGCGGCTTGCTCCTCCTGGGGACGGCAGGACGCAGCGTGCTCGGCCGCGCCCTCCTCGACATCGAGGCGGAAGGGAGCCGCCGGGACGGGGAGCGGGTCCTCGGCGAGCTCGCCGATCTCGAGGCCCGCATCGGGTCCACCGCGTCGGACTGGGGCTCCTGGGACGACACCTATCAGTTCGTCACCGGTCGAGACTCGACCTACCCGGCGCGCAATGTCGACGTGCCGACCCTGCTGAACCTGCAGCTCAACCTCTTGGCCCTCTTCGACAACGAGGGAAGGCTGGCCTACGCGACCTTCCTGCCCCGGGACGGGAAAGCGCTGCAGTCCGTGGCTCCGGCCCTCGGGCGCCGGCTCCAGAAGGTGGCCCTCCACCGCCTCGCGGCCGGAGGCTGGCCTGCGGGGGGGCTCCTGCCGAACGGGGACCTCCCCCTGCTGGTATCGGCGCATCCCGTGCTGCGGAGCAACCGAAAAGGGCCTGCCGCAGGCATGATCGTCGTCGGCCGCTTTCTCGACCGGCCGGAGCTCGACCGCCTGGGCGCGAAGATGGGCCTCAGCCTCAGCCTTCGGCCGGTCGGCCCCGCTCTGGCGCCCGATTTCCGGAGGGCCGTCGAGGCGCTGTCGGGGGAGGTGAGGTACTACAGCCATCCCCTGGACGCGCGAGAGATGGGCATCTACGCTCCGGTCTCCGATCTCGCGGGCCGGCCGGCGGCGGTGCTCCGGGCGACGGCTCCTCGCGGCCTCCACGTCTTCATGGCGGCTCTCGTGCGCCGCGGCGCGCTATGGGCGGTGGGTCTCGGTGGTCCGCTCTGAGGCCTCGCGTTCCTCCGCCTCCATCGCGGGGTCTTGCGCCGGCTGGCGGGCCTGAGCGACTGGGTCGAGACCGTCACGGATCGGCCCGAATTGCCCGCCCCTGCCGCTGCCGCCGCGCGCGATGAGATCGGCACCCTCGCCAGAGCCGTTCTGACCCTCGTCCGGCGCTCCGCAGAGAGCCTCCAAGCGTCCGAAGAGAGCAGGGACGCGCTGAGCAGGAGCGAGGAGAGGTATCGGGAGCTCCTGGCGGCGTGCCCCGACTCGGTGATCGTCTACGACGCGCGAGGGAACGTCACCTACGTGAACGAGGCCTTCGAGGCGACGTACGGCTGGAAGCCGGAGGAGGTCATCGGTCGGCGCCTCGACTTCTTCGTTCCCGAAGACGAGCTCGCGGCCTCGAGACAATCGTGGGAGCGGGCGCTGCTCGGCGAAAGAGTCTTCTGCGAGTCAGCGCGGCTGACGAAGGACGGCCGGCGGCTCGTCGTCCAGATCACCGCCGCCGTGGTGCGCGACAGAGACGGCGCGCACCGCGCCAGCCTCGCGATCCACCGGGACCTCACGCTCCAACGGGCAGCCGAGGCGGAGCGGAGGGAGGTCGAACGGAAGGTCGAGACTTCCCACAAGTTGGAGAGCCTGGGAGTCCTGGCGGGCGGGATCGCGCACGATTTCAACAACGAGCTGACTCCGATCATGGGCTTCACCGAACAGGCCCTCGACGAGCTCGAGCCCGAGAGCGGGGTGCGCGAAAAGCTGGAACGCGTGCTCACCGCGGCAGGGCGAGCGCGAGATCTCGTCAGCCAGATCCTGATCTTCAGCCGGGCTTCCGAAGACGTCCTCTCCCCGGTCCGCGTCCAGCCCCTGGTTAACGAGGCCCTTTACTTCCTCCGGGCCTCCCTGCCGTCAACCGTCGAGATCGTGTCCGACCTCCGGTGCGAACGCGACCTCGTGAACACCAATCCCTCGTACATCCACCAGATCCTTATGAACCTCGGGACGAACGCCGTCCACGCCATGGAGAAGGGCGGCGGGACCATGCGGGTGGGGCTCGAAACGCTCGAGCGACCTCAGGGCGGGGGATCGAACGACGGGGAAGGCTGGCTCCGGATGACCGTCTCGGATACCGGTTGCGGGATCGATCCGGCGATGGTCGACCGCATCTTCGAGCCCTTCTTCACCACGAAAGGGGTGGGCGAGGGGACCGGCATGGGGCTCTCGGTCGTGCACGGCATCGTGAAGAAGCTGGGGGGGATGATCTCGGTCCGGAGCAACAAGGGCCAGGGCACCACCTTCGAGATCCACCTGCCCCTCGTGGGAGCGTCGGCCGAGGCGGGCCGGGCTGCTCCCCGCGGAGAGATGGTCGGCGGCACGGAGAGCATCCTCCTGGTCGATGACGAGCGGGACATCGCCGAATGTTGGGGGCAGGCGCTCGAGCAGTTGGGCTACCGGACCAGGGCGGTCCGGAGCGGCCCGGACGCCTTGGCGCTCCTGGACGCCCACCCCGGCGGGTTCGACCTCCTCGTCACCTATCAGACCATGCCCCAGATGACCGGCGTGGCGCTGGCAAGGAGAGTCCTCGCGCGCAGCCCGGGTTTCCCGATCGTCCTCTGCACCGGGTACAGCAATGCCGTCGATGCCGAGACCGCGGCCGCGGAGGGCATTCGCGAGTTCCTGATGAAGCCGGTCTCGGTTCCGGACCTCGCGGCAGCCCTCCGGCGGGCCCTGGACGGAAGGGACTGCTAAGAGACTAGGCCGAGAAGGGGCAAGCGCCGCCTCCTTCCCTGCACTCGGTGCAGAGCTCGCGCTGCTCACCCTTCGGCAGCTTTCCGCAGACCTCGTCCGGTACTGGGGAGCTGAAGGGAGAGAAGAGCTTCCTCACGTCTCCTCGACACTTCGGGCAGCGGACCTCTTCCTCGTCGTGGAAGACGAGTCGCTCGAAGTCGTGCCCGCACTCTTCACATTGATACTCGTAGAGAGGCATCGGTCGGCTCCTTGGAGGGGTTCCATCCTCACACGTTTCCGGAGAAAACCTAACGACCGCCTCCCGGCCCCGCAATCGTCCGGCTCGAGCGCCACTCCTCGCGCCCGAGGGCGCCCCGCCCCACAAGCGAGCGCTAACCAGGGCGGGGCAACCCTTCCTACGCGTTTCCCTTCCCCTTGGGGAGCTCGTGAACGAGCTTCTTGTAGTGCTTCCACTCCGTGGCCGGCCAGACCTCCGTGTGCGCGTGGCCGTAGGTTCGGACGAGCGTCGACGCCTTCATCGCGGTCTCCACGTCGGGAGCTTCGAAGGTGTCCAGATAGTCCCACGGGCCCAGGAGCGTGAGATTCTGTGTCCACTTGATCTGCGGACACTCGCTTCGGATGCGCTCCATCACCTGGGCCTCCAGCTCCTCGATCTTCTCGGGAGACTCCACCGCGTCCGGCGAAAGGCGCGTCACCATGACGAAAGTCTCCATGCCTAACCTCCTCTGCGCTGTCGGCTCCCGTTTCGGACTG
>JACRCS010000114.1 GCA_016218905.1 Deltaproteobacteria bacterium | reverse complement strand
GAAGGCACCGAGGTAGTCGGCGCGCTTCAGACCATAGTCGATCATGAAGGCGTGCTCGAAGACGTCGAGGATGAGGAGCGGCGTGCAACCGGCCAGATGGCCCGCGTCGTGCTCGTTGATCCACGTGTTGAACAGATGGCCGCCGTCCTGGTAGAGCACCACCCAGCCGATGCCCCTGAGCGCGCCGGTGGCCTTGAAGTCGGCCTCCCACTTTTCGACGCTCCCGAACTCGGCCGCGAGGGCCTTGCCGAGCTTCCCGCCGGGGTCGAGGGCGGCCTTGCCCCCCAGGTTCTCGAAGTACCCCTCGTGCAGGCGCATCCCGTTGAACTCCCAACCGAACCGGCGCTTGAGCTCGGCGTACTCGGGCGTGGCCGTCTTGCCCTCGGCCGCCAGGCCGCCCAGGAGGTCGGCGACCTTGTTGGTGTTCGTGACGTAGCCCTGGTAGAGGGTGAAGTGGTTCTTGAGGAGGGTCTCGCTAAACCCCTCCATTCCGATGAGGCCGGCGTAGTCCTTGGCAGTGTAGGGCATGGTGAAGACCTCCGTTGGTGTGTGAGGGAACAAGGTTCGCGCAGGGGCCTTTGGGGGCTACTCGCGCCGACAGGGTACCCGGGATCACCGCAGTTGCAAGGCCGCGGTGGAAAATAAGACCAAACATATCCGATTTAGGATCCGTTTCGGCCGGGACGGTTGAAGACGAGCCGGGACCCGGTATCCTTCCAACGGGCGGCCGCAGGGTCCAGCCGGCCGGGCAGGAGGAGCCCATGAAGGATTGGAACGTAGTGGCGAGCGTGCAGCCCGAGGGATACAGCCGGGGGCGCCGACTCCTGGAGACGTGGGGCTCGGTGGCGAAGACCGACTACTTCAACGTGCTGGTCGCCCGTGTGGACGACGTGGAGGCACTGCTGGAGGGGCTGCGCTCCGCGGCGGAGAAGGAGCCGCGGATCTTGCACACCCTGGGCCGTGTCGTTCCCGCCCGCGAGACCTTCGACTTCCGCAGCGCCGAGGAGTTCGAACAGGGGGCGTCCGCCCTGTGCCGGGAGTGGGCACCGGCCCTGGCCGGTCGAGCCTTCCACGTGCGGATGCACCGCCGCGGGTTCAAGGGGCGGTTGTCCGGCCAGACGGAGGAGCAGCGCCTCGACGGGGTCCTGCTCGAGGCTCTCGAGGCGGCCGGGGCTCCGGGCCGCATCACGTTCGACGACCCTGACGCCATCGTGGCCGTGGAGACCGTGGGGGGCCGGGCAGGCCTCTCCCTCTGGACGAGAGAGGATCTGGCGCGCTACCCGCTCCTCGGGCTCGACTGAGCGGCGTCACTGCTTCAGGAGCGCCTCCACGGTGCCCGTCACCTGGGGCGACATCCAGTCGAAGGGCCCGATCTGGATGTGGCGGAGGATCCCCCGGCGGTCGATCAGGTGCGTCTCGGGCACCCCGGTCGCTCGGTAGAGCCCGTAGATCCGCTTGTTCTCGTCCTGGGCCACGGGGAACGTCACGCCGTACCTCTTCACGAACTTTTCCAGGGCCACCCGGTCGGTGTCCTCCGACACGGCCACGATCTCGACCCCGCGTCCCCGCATCGCCTGGTAGAGCCGCACCATGGACGGCATCTCCTCGCGACAGGGGGGGCACCACGTGGCCCAGAGGTTCACGAACACCACCCGGCCCCGCAGGTCTCGAAGACGTACAGCCTCTCCGCCGAGGGTCGTGACCGTGAAGTCCGGGGCGGGCTTGCCGACCTCAGGCTTGGGCGGCTCGCCCCCGCAGCAGACGAGGGCGCACAGACCGACCGACGTCAGGAGGGTCGAGATCCTAGTGAAGCGCATGAAGGCCCTCCGTTCGTTGGTGCGGACCCGACGGACGGTTTGACAGCCCGCCGGGAATCCGATTACTTTCCCAGCCAAGAACCCTTTCCCGCGCGAGGCGCGCCGATGATCATCCACAGCGCAGTCGTTCTCCTCCTCGCGTTCCTGGCCCTCTCCGGCCTGCCGGACCGGGCCCGCGCCGAAACGCGCGACCCCTCCTCTCTCAAGGGCCTCGGGCGAAGCCTGTGCATCGTCGTCGAAGAGCCCGACACGGACGCACAGAGGGCCGGGCTTACGGCGGAGAAGCTGAAGGCCGTGGTGGAGGAGGTCTTCCCGACCCGGGATCCGGGGCTTGGGTTCAAGGCCCCGACGGGGCTCCACGGGACCGTGGGGACGTGGTTGAGCGGCCGGCTCGAACCCGCCGTCCTCGCCACGGCGGCCGGCTCGGTCGCCGTGTTCGCCGACGAGTACCAGCTTGTGAACAGCGGTCCCTGAGGCCCCCCGAGCGCGTCAGTCGGCCATCAGCTTGCCCGCCTTCGCGATGTCGTGGCGGGGGTGATCGGTAAAGATCACCGTCACCGCCTCAGCCGGACATCCGGTCACCTCCACCACCGCGTCGGTCATTCGGCGGGCGATCTCCCGCTTCTGCGGCACCGTGCGCCCCTCGAGCCAGTCCACATTGATGATCGGCAACGCGCTGCTCCCTTCCTCCAGGGGCGGGACGGCTCCCGCCCG
>JACRCS010000113.1 GCA_016218905.1 Deltaproteobacteria bacterium | reverse complement strand
GGCCCGACTCCGGCTTCTGCCAGCCGAGGAGGCAGCGGACGAGGGACGACTTCCCGGTACCCCGTTCTCCCCAGAGCAGCACGTCGTGGCACGGGACCTCGGCGAGGAAGCGCCGCACGTTGGCGTAGAAGGCCTCCTTCTGCCGGTCGACGCCGGTCAGTAGGCCCGGATCGACCGCGGCGCGGCGCCGGACGGGACGGAAGACCCCTCCGTCCCAGCAGAAGGCCGGTCCCGCGGCCGGGGGCGCGGGGGGGTCTCTCGCCTCCAGCACCGCGGCGAGCCCCTCCAGCAGCCGCGTCAGGCGGCCCGAAGCGCGAGGTCTCCGGTCGTTCGCGCCGCTCATGGGCCCGCTCCCTCCAGGAACTTCTTTCGTTGCGCCAGGTAGTATTCACGGTTTCGCGGCCTCATCGAGAGCGCCTGATCGATGGCGGCGAGCGCTCCGCGCCGGTCGCGGGACCGGTAGCGGGCCTCCGCGAGGGTGTCGAGCACGTGAGGCGAGGGCTCGAGCTGCGCCGCGAGCTCGGCGAGGGGGAGCGCTCGATCCGGCCGGTAGAGCTGCGGGTCGGTGGTGGTCGCGTAGAGCCACGCCAGGTTGTTCAGGGCCTCGGCGTGGCGCGGGTTCAGGCGGAGCACCTCCCGGTAGGCGCTCTCCGCCTGGCGCTCCTTCCCCGTGGACTGATAGAGGAGCGCCAGCGCGAGGCGGGCGGGCACGTCGCGCGGGCGTGCCTCCAGCCGGTGGAGGAGGGCCTTCTCCTTGACGAACCAGTCCAGGGCCCGGTCGGTCGGGCCGGCGTAGAGGAGGAAAGCGAGGCCCAGGAGGACCGCCACCGCGGTCCCGAACGCGGCCTTGAGCCGGCCGACGTTGCGCCGGTGACCGGCCAGGACGGCCGGATCCGCGGCCGCGGCGGTGAGGAACGCGACCCGCTCGGCGATGGAACCGTGGTGCCACGAGGGCAGGTCCCGGATGTCCCCGGAGTGGAAGGAGATCCGCTCCAGCGCCGAGATGAGCGGGAAGGGATCTCCCAGCGCCGTAAGGGCGTAGGCGTCGGCCTGCCGCTCGAAGGTCCGGCTGACGGCCCCGAAGACCACCCGGAAATAGAAGAAGAGCACGACGATCAGGCCGACCGTCAACCCCGCGGACGAGTACTGGCTCGCGCGCGGCGCGTGGAGGAGCGCAGGGTCCGCGATCTCCCACGCCGCGAGGACTGTCTCCGCCAGTCTCAGGAAGACGGCGAAGAGGGCCATGTATCCGACGAAGAAGAGGAGGTAGAACCAGAGATGCCGGTGCCGCACGTGGCCGGCCTCGTGGGCCACGACGCCGTCGAGCTCCGCCGGGCTCAGCACGTCGGCGAGCGCGGGAGTGATCAGGAGGTACCGGAACCGGGGAAGGAGCCCGAAGACGCCGGCCGTCATCACCTTGCCCTGGAGGAGCGGCCAGTAGAGGATCTCCCCGATCTTGAGGCCGAGCCTCGCCGAGAGGCTCTTCAGCCGGTCGCGCTGCGGGCCTGCCGGCATGGGCACGCAGCCCCACATGGATTTCACCAGCACCGGCAGGAAGATGCCCACCAGGAGCAGGAACGCCGGGGCGTAGAGGAGTTGGAGCAGGACGTTCGTCTGGATCGCGTGGTACGCCGCCGGGGCGGCCCGCCGAAAGACGTCGAGGATCGCCAGGAGCAGGAGCCACGGGAGGAGGACGGGGAGCTCCATGCGGGCGTGGGAGGCGACGAAACCGAGCCGCGTGCCCGAGCGGCCGAAGAGGACCCCCTGGAGCGGGTAGGCCTCCCACCAGAGGATCAGGAGGAAGAGGGCGAAGGGCAGGATGCCCAAGGCCCCGCCGAGCACCTCCGAGTGGGCGGAGACCCGGTCGACCACGAGGTCCGGGTACTTGGTCGCGTAGATGAGGACCGCGAAGGGCACGAGGAGCGCGGTCTGATAGAGCTGGATCAGACCCGTGAAGCCGATCCGGAGCGCTCGAGGCTCCTCGTCGTGCAGGGCCTGGGCCATCAGGCGGCGGAGCCGGAAACGGAGGACGAGCCACACGCCCACCGGGTAGAGGCCCAGGTGCAGGGCGTCCGAGGGCGTCCAGACCGCGTGAGCAGCCCGGGGCCCGAGCGCCTGGACCACGATGGCGATCAAGAAAGTGAGTAGGCTACCGTACATCCTGTCCGGCCGGTCTGAAGGGTAGCGGTCATTGTACCCCAAAAACTCTGTGGGTCGGAATTCGGCGGCGGGGTTGGCAGAGGAGCATATCCCGGTTTTCGGGCTTCGGTTGTCGGTTTTTCGGTCTTTATCTCCTGCGAACCGATAACCGAGAACCGAAAACCCGCGGCTCCCGGGCGCGGGCCGCGCGCGAGCAGGTTCCCGGTTCCCTGAAAAGGTTCCCGGTGTTAGGATGAGACAAGTTTCGAGCGAGACGCGGCCTGGAGGCGGCCCCATGAAGCCGGTGAAGAACGTGGTCTTTGTGGACTTCCGGAAGGGACGAGGCGCTGCCCTTCGGGGGCCGGGTAGCGGGTCCAGGCTCGCCGTCTTGATCTTCGCGGCGTTTCTGGGGGCCGAGCTGCTCTGCTCGGCCGTCCTCTTCCCCTCGGTGATCGCCTCGGCCTTCTTCGGGCCCACGGCCATCGCTCTGGCGGTGGCGGTCGCGCTGGGGAGCCGGCGAGCCCTCGACTCTTACAGCACGGCGAGGGCCCGCGGCAAAGTGCGCGGCCGCAGCAGAGCGCCCGAGAGCGGCGATGGCCACACCGGGCGCACGCTCCACTGAGGGCCGTACAGCTTCCGGAGCTCTCCCCCTTTCTCGTATGCGCCGCACGCCTCTCGCGCTCGCGGCTCGGATCCCCGGCGGCGGTCAACTCTCCTGGTACGGATGAAAGGCGGGATGGAGCTCCACTTCACGCACACGAACGGGCCCGTCGACGAGGCCCTCGACAGCCTCATTGCAAGCGCGGGCGACGTCAGCCATCAGGACCTGGTCCGGGAGATGATCCTCGCCGCGCTCAAGGCGGGGCAGGAGGGCATGCTGCGGGCCGACCTGAAGCTCATGAACTCCACGCTGAAGGAGATGCGCTTCACCGGGAAGATCTTCGGCCGCTACCGTCACGTCCGGAAGGTCACCGTCTTCGGCTCCGCCCGGACCGCGCCGGACGAAGGCATCTACCAGATGGCCCACCTCTTCGGCCGTCGCCTGGCCGAGGCAGGGTACATGGTCATCACGGGGGCCGGACCGGGCATCATGCAGGCGGCCAACGAGGGAGCGGGCCCGGAGCACTCCTTCGGCGTCAACATCCGGCTCCCCTTCGAGCAGAGACCCAACCCCGTGCTCGAGGGCAATCCCCGGCTCATCACCTACAAGTACTTCTTCAACCGGAAGGTCGCCTTCCTCAAGGAGGCGCACGCCATCGCGCTCTTCCCGGGCGGTTTCGGCACGCTCGACGAGGCCATGGAGACCCTCACCCTCGTACAGACGGGAAAGCGCGCGCCGCTGCCGCTCATGCTCCTGGACGTGCCCGGCGGGACGTACTGGGAGCGCTGGCTCGACTTCCTCCGGGAGGAGCTCCTCTCCCGCCAGTACGTCAGCCCTTCGGACTTCTGCATCTTCCGGCTGGCGACGTCGGTGGCCGAGGCCGTGGAGGTCATCGACCGGTTCTATCGCAGATTTCACAGCCTCCGGTACGTGAAGGGGACCCTCGTGATCCGGCTGACCCGCGAGATCTCCGCCGCCGAGCTGGTCGGCCTCCGACTCCGTTTCGACGATATCCTCGCACCGGGCGGGGGGATGCGTCTCTGCGCCGCGTTGCCCGAGGAGGTGGACGAGCCGGAGCTCTCGCATTTGCCCCGACTCGCCGTAGACTTCAACCGACACGACTTCGGTCGCCTCTGCGCGCTCATCGCCGACATCAACGAGATCCCCTGACGGAGCCATGGCAGAGAACTGGCGCAGGTATCAAGAGAGTCTCAGCGCCCCGAGCCGGCGCCGACGCCGTCGTCGCGCGGGCCTCCTCGTCCTTCCCGTCCTCCTCTTCGGCGGCTACACGGCCGCCCGAGTCGCTCTCCACCCCGCAGAGGCGCCGCCCCGCGCCGGAAGCGTGGAAGCGCCGAAATGGGCCGTGCGCCCGGCCGAGCCGCGGGACCTCCTGGCGAAGATCGGCTCCCCCAGGCCGGTGCGCTCCCAGGCCGGAACCTACGAGCAGTGGGTCGACGGAAACCGCGTCGTCTATACGCTCGAGCCGTCCCTGCAGGAGCTCGCCGTCTCGGTCCTGCGGAAGTACCGGGTACCCTACGGCGCCCTGGTTGCGGTCGAGCCGGCGACGGGACGCTTGATCGCCATGGCCGAGTACTCCCACGAGCAGCCTTCGCTCCAGGAGTTCTGCCGCCGCGCGACGTATCCGGCGGCGAGCCTCATCAAGGTCGTCACGGCGAGCGCCGCCCTGGAGATGGGCAAGGCTGGGCCGGAGACGGTCTTCCACTTCTCCGGGAGCCCGTACCGTCTAAACCCCAGGAAGCTCTCGCCGGCCGCCGCCCGGACCGAAGGCAACGCCATGACGCTCGGCCAGGCGCTGGGCGCCTCCAACAACGTCGTCTTCGCCAAGGTCGGGGCGGACCTCGTCGGGGCCGAGAAGCTCGAGGAGAAGCTCCGCGCCTTCGCGTTCAACCGGCCGATTCCGCTGGAGATCGGGCTCCAGCCCAGCCAGGCGGTCGTCCCCTCCGACCGGTACGCGCTCGGTAAGACCGCGGCGGGCTTCGGCGAGGTCCGCCTGAGCCCGGTGCACGCGGCGCTGATCGCCGCGGCCGTCGGGAACCGGGGAGTCATGATGCAGCCGAGGCTCGTCGACCACGTGGAGGACGCCTCGGGGCAGACCGTCTACCGGTCCTCCGCGGCCACTCTCGCCAAGTGCACGTCGCCCGAAGTGGCGGCCGACCTCGGCCGGATGATGGAGAATACGGTCGATCGAGGGACGTCCCGCAGGGTCTTCTCGCGCTACGCCCGCAAGCTCTCGCAGGAGGTACGGGTGGCGGGGAAGACCGGGAGCCTGAACGGCGACAACCCGCCCGGGATGTACGAGTGGTTCATCGGCTTCGCGCCGGTGGAGAACCCGAAGATCGCCGTCGCGAGCCTCATCGTCAATCACGACCTCTGGCACATCAAGGGCACGTACGTGGCCCAGGAAGTGATGAAGGAGTTCTTCGGCATGTAGCCGGGGGCGCCGCCTCCGGCCGAGCCTTGGACCCCGCTCGACGGACGGGGCGCCCCGGCGCCTCGTTCCTCCTCGCTTCGCCCCATCTCATTGGACAAACCCTCCCCGCTCGGCAGAATGCACTTGCTGACGCGCCCTCGAGAGACAGGAGAAGGCTATGGAAGAAGACGAAGAGCTGGAGTACGACGTCGAGCAGGCGGCCCGCGTGGTAGCCGAGCGGACCGGGATCGAGCCGGAGGACGTCGAGGAGATCCTCGAGGCCGAGTTCCTCTTCCAGGCCGCCCTGGGGGCGTACGAGATACCGGACGACGAGGAAGGTCGCGAGTTCATGGAAGAGGTCCGGCGGATCCGGGAGGCCCACGCCGACTTGATCCCCGCCGTCGACGCCGACCTGGACGAGTTCGACGACCTGGAGGACCGGGCGGTCACCTTCATCGCCCGGATCACCGCGGCCGAGCCGAACACCATCGAGGACGTCCTCGACGAGCACGCCCTCTATCTGGAAGAGCTGGGGATCATCGAGCCCGAGGAAGAGGACTGAGCACGGATATGAAGCAGGAAGGATCCATCACGGAGGTCCTCTCGGCCCTCTTCGGCCGGGCGTTCGAGCGGTGCGGCGTGGAGGGGCGGTTCGGCCAGGTCGTCCGCTCCCAGCGGCCCGAGCTCGGTCAGTTCCAGTGCAACGGCGCGCTGGCGGCGGCCCGGCTCGTCCGCACGAACCCGAGGGAGCTCGCCCAGCGCGCGATCGATTCCCTGGAAGAGAGGGAGGCCTTCCGGGATGTCTCCCTCGCCGGCGGCGGCTTCATCAACCTCACGCTGACCGACGAGTACCTGGCGGAGTTCATCCGGGGAGTCGAGGGCTCGGAACGCCTGGGAGTGCCTCCCCGGGCCAGACCGCTCGACGTCGTCATCGACTTCGGGGGCCCCAACGTCGCCAAGGCGATGCACGTCGGTCACCTCCGTTCGAGCATCATCGGCGACTGCCTGCAGCGCCTCTTCCGGTTCACGGGGGAGCGGGTGACGAGCGACGTCCACCTCGGCGACTGGTGCACGCAGATGGGCATGCTGCTCTGTGAGCTCCGGAGGAGGCGCCCGGACCTTCCGTACTTCGACCCCGCCGCCAAAGGCCCCTTCCCTGAAGAACCGCCCGTTACGATCTCCGACCTGGAGGAGCTCTACCCCGTCGCCTCCGCCCGCGCCAAGGCGGATCCGGAGGAGGCGGAAGCCGCCCGCCAGGCCACGCTGGAGCTGCAGAGGGGCCGGCCCGGGTACCGCGCCTTGTGGCAGCACTTCGTCGACGTCTCGATCCGCGAGCTGAAGCAGGACTTCGGGAACCTCGGGGTCGGCTTCGACCTCTGGCTCGGCGAGAGCCACAGCCAGAGCCGCCTTCCCGCGCTCCTCGAGCGCCTCCGGGCGGGCGGCTGGGCCGTCGAGAGCGAGGGCGCGCTCGTGGTCCCGCTCCCGGCCGAGGCCGGGGGGGCCGAGATCCCGCCGCTGATCCTCCTCAAGAGCGACGGAGCCGCCATGTACGGCACGACCGACCTCGCGACGCTGGAGGAGCGGGTCGAGAACGGCGCCGAGGCGATCCTCTACGTGGTCGACCAGCGCCAGGGGCTCCACTTCCAACAGGTCTTCCAGGCTGCCCGCCTCACGGGGATCGCGGGAAGGGCGAGCCTCGAGCACGTCGCCTTCGGTACCGTCAACGGTCCCGACGGCAAGCCCTTCAAGACGCGCGCCGGTGGGGTCATGAAGCTCCAGGACCTCCTCGCGCTGGCGGTCGACGAGGTGGAGAAGCGGATGGCCGAGGCCGGCGTCGCGCAGGGCTACCCGGAAGAGGAGCGCCGGGCCGTCGCGAAGAAGGTCGGGGTGGCGGCCGTCAAGTTCGCCGACCTCTCCAACCACCGGCTCTCGAACTACATCTTCGACCTTGAGAAGTTCACCCGTTTCGAGGGGAAGACGGGCCCCTATCTCCTCTACGCTGCGGTGCGGATCAAATCGATCCTCCGGAACGTGGAGCAGAGGGGCTTCGGCGGCGGCCCGATCCTGCCGCCGACCGATCCCGAGAAGGAGCTGATGCTCCTCCTCGCCCAATTCCCAGACGCCGTGTCGGCCGCCTACGAGGAGCGCGCCCCCAATTTCCTCTGCGAGCACGTCTACGCCGTGGCGCAGGCCTTCAGCCGCTTCTACCAGCAGTGCCACATCTTGAGCGAGGCGGACGAGGCCCGCCGGGGTTCGTGGATCTCGCTCGCGAAGCTCACCCTGAGGCAAATCGAGCTCGTGCTCTCGCTGCTCGGGATCGAGGTGCCGGAGCGGATGTAGGGCGGGAGCGGGGACACTTGCCTAATTTGGAATAGTTCCTGATTAAGGTTGACCGGACTCGGGATCTTTCGGTAGGGTGGCGGCGGTTTTTGCCGCGGCTAGACTCCCACCGAGAGGTGATCCCATGAACCGGTCTTCCTTCGTCCTCCTGGTCGCGCTCGCTTGCTCGGTGCTCGCCGTCCCCGGCCACGCCGACCTGCGGGACGGCGCCTTTCGAAACCTGCCCGCGTTCCGGGAAGGGCACCTCGTCGTCAAGTACCGGCCCGCCCTCGGGGCGCAGGAGAGGGCCGAGAGCCGGGAGCGGCACGGGTGCGACCACGCCCGCGAGTTTCCGGACTTCGGGCTCGAGCACCACCGGCTCCGCGCCGGCCTGTCGGTCGAGCAGGCGATCGTTGAGTATGAGGCGGATCCCGATGTCGAGTACGCGGAACCGGACTACGTCCTCCACGCGCTGACGACGCCGAACGATCCCTCGTACGCCAATCTGTGGGGTCTCGCTCAGATCAGGGCGCCGGCCGCCTGGGACGGTACGACCGGAAGCCAGGACATGGTCGTCGCCGTCATCGACTCCGGCATCGACTACACCCATCCCGACCTCAAGCCCAATCTCTGGACGAACGCGGCGGAGCTGAACGGAAGGCCCGGAGTCGACGACGACGGCAACGGCGTGGTCGACGACGTCTACGGACTCAACGCCGTGGCGAACAGCGGTAACCCCCTGGACGACGACGACCACGGGACCCACGTGGCCGGCGTGATCGGCGCCGTCGGCAACAACGGAGTCGGGGTGACGGGCGTCAACTGGAACGTTCGGGTCATGGCGTGCAAGTTCCTCGACTACCAGGGCTCGGGCAGCACCTCCGACGCCATCCAGTGCCTGCAGTACGTGAGGACCATGAAGGACCGGGGCGTGAACATCGTCGCCACCAACAACAGTTGGGGCGGCGGAGGATACTCCCAGGCGCTCTACGACGCCATCTCCGCTCAGAAGGACATCCTCTTCGTCGTCGCCGCCGGGAACTCCTCCACCGATAACGACGCGACGGGAGATTACCCCTCGGGTTACGACCTGCCGAACGTCCTCTCCGTCGCGGCGACCGACCGCTCGGACTCCCTCTCTTCCTTCTCCAACTACGGGCGCCGCACCGTGCACGTCGGGGCGCCGGGGTCGCGCATCTTGAGCACCGTGCGCGTGAGCTCCGGGAGTTACCTGGAGAAGAGCGGCACGTCGATGGCGTCCCCCTTCGTCGCGGGGCTGGCCGCCCTCATCAAGGCTCAAAACCCGACCCTGAGCTGGATCGGCGTCAAGAACCGCATCCTCGCCGGGGCGGTTCCCGCGGCCGGGTTGACGGAGAAGACGCTCATCGGGGCTCGCGTCGACGCCGCGAACTCGCTCACCTGCAGCAATCGACTCGTCCTCGCGCCCGTGAAGGCCCCGACGGGGGCACCGGCGGGAACGCCGGTCACGGTCTCCGCCTTGAGCATCCGCTGCGAAGCGCCCGAAGGCCCGGTCACGGCGGCGCTCTCCACCGGCCAGGTGTTGGAGCTGAGGGACGACGGCGTCTCGCCCGACGTGACCGCCGGCGACGGCATCTTCTCGAGGAGCTGGACTCCCGCCGAGACGGCTTCCGTCGTGAGCGTCTCCAACGGAATGACTACCGCGTCGACCGTGTCGCCGCTCACGATCTCTCAGGACTCCCTGGTCGACGCTGGCGTCGGGTCCGCGTACGACGAGTCGCTCGGCGGCACTGGCGGGGTTCCGCCCTACACCTGGGCGATCGCCTCCGGGGCCTTGCCCCCGGGGCTCAGCCTGGACGCCGGGTCGATCCGGGGGGTGCCTTCGAGCGAGGGCACGTTCTCCTTCACCGTTCAGCTGACGGATTCCACGGGCACGTCGGTCACGACGCCCTACTCTCTGCTCGTCAGGGAGGCGGGCGCGGCGTCGTCCGGGACCGTCGCCCAGGGCGGGGGAGGTGGTGGCGGAGGTGGCGGCTGCTTCCTCTCGCTCCCGGCGGGGGACGGCCAGACAAGAGGCCTGGCGCTACTGGGGCTCGCGGGGCTCTCGTCGGTCTTGGCCCTCCGGCGTCTCTCGGCGTCCCGGCGGCGCGCGTCAGCCTGAGCCCGGCTCGGGCGCGAGCGCTCTCGAGAGCGCTTCTCGGAAGTAGAGGCGCCGGGCCGGCCACGGAGCCTCTGACCAGGGAAGCGTCCCCGGCGCGCCCTTCCGTTCCAGCCGAAAGAACCAGAAACCACCCGGGGCCTCGACGATCGGGCTGACCTGCCCCGGCTCCAGCTCGGAGAGGATCCGGTCGACGCGGTTCTGCGGCCGCAGGTAGCGGCGGCCGAGCGGCCCGCCCGTACCCCGCTTCCCGGACTCGGAGACCGCCCCCACGACGGCCTCGAAGGCGTCGCCCGCCAGCAAGCGCTCCCGGGCGGTCGTGATTGCCAGGCGTTGCGCCTCCCGGAGGGGCTCCCCGTCCTTTCCGCCCGCGTACCGGACCACGCCTCGCGCTTCCGCCCAGGGCGCTACCGCCACCGAAGCGCCCTCCAACTCCGCCACGAGGCGGGGCAGGACCCTTCGCCGAACCTCCTCGAACTCTCGCCGCCGCTCCGCCAGCGCGGCGGAGACGTCGAGCCCCTCCGTGCGGGTCGCCCCCAGGGCCTTGGCGACCGCGGCCCGGAGCGGATCGGGGGGCGGCTCGAGGAGGCCGGGCCTCTTCTCCGACCGGTCGCCCTTCACGGCACCTCGCGGGGCGGCCTCCAAGGCGGCGGCGTAAGGGCCAGGACCGGCCGGCTTCGCCAAGAGGCTCCCGAGATCGAAGAGGCAGAGGCCGTCGTAGCCCAGCTCCCGGGCGGCTGCCGCCTCGGCGCGGACGCTCGCCGGGTCCTTAACGAACGCGCCGAGGCCGGCCCAAAGCCGGACCGCCGGAGCGCGCGTCCGGACGAGGTCCCTTACCGCCTCGAGCTGGGCCGTCACCCGTTCGGTTCCCCCCGAGTACGCCATGGGGAAGAGGGCCTGAACCAACCCCTCTTCGGCCCACGAGCCCCAATCCTGACCCTGGCTCAGAAACGCAGCGGAGGCGTTCGGGAAAACGGCCGCCGAGAGCTCGAGCCCCGGCCGCACCGAATCGAGGGCCCCGCGGACGGCCCGGACGAGCTCGGTCACCTGCGCGGCCCGGGTCTCCGCCCACAAGAGCGCTGCGGTGACGAGCACCCGGTCCGCCAACGGCGTCTCCCCGCGCAGCCAGGCCCCGAGGTCGGGGCGGCGGAGCTCTTCGGGGATGAGCGCCGGTTCGACGCCCCAGGCCCTCTTGAAGGACTCGGCCAGGGCGCCCCCCTCGCCGAAGCCTGCGCCCGGGTAGCGGACGAAGTCCAGGTGGACGCCGTCCACGCGGTACTTCGAGACGAGCTCCCGGACCACGGCGCAGAAGTGCTCGCGGTAGTCCCGCGAGGCAGGGTCGGCGTACGTCCCCTCGAGCCCGCTGAGGCTGCGCTCCGCCGGCGTGTACTCCGCGACGGCCCGGCCGTCGGCGCTGCGAAGGAGCCAGTCCGGATGCGCCTTCGCGACGTGCGAGGCGTCCTGGGGCGGCCCCTCCTTCTCCCAGACGTAGAAGACGTTCATCCACGCCAGGACCCGCGCGCCGCCCGAGCGGGCGAGCACCTCGGCGAGCGGGTCGAAGCCGGGAGGAAGTACCTCGGCGCCCGGAACGAGCTCGCTCCGGTAGTAGGCGTCGCCGCGCCCTCGCACCTGCACGACGAGGGTATCGAAGCCCGCGCCTCGGGCGGCCTCCACGGCCTCCCCGGCGGCCGAAGGCCCTTCGATCCGGTCGCGAACGATCCAGACGCCCCTGGACAGACTCTCCTTCGGGACGGGGGCGACGGCGGCGGTGGTCGAGAGGAGGAGGGCGAGGCACGGGAGGAGGTTCATCCGTACTCCTGGAAGGGGCATCCGCGGTTCGTTCGCCCTGCATTATCCAAGAAGAGCTCCCGGCCCGCCAAGGCGGTAGAAGCGGGACGAGGTCTCCTTCGGCTGGGGCATAAAGGGACTTGACTCGGTGGGACGCGTTCGTAGAATTGAACCCTTCTAAAAAGAAGGGTCTCGAATGCTGTTCTCTCAGCCGAGGCCCTCGCGAGCCGAAGCTTCGGGGGGAAGAGGAGCGGTGTATGGGTCGGTTTCTTCTGGTGGTTTGGGGCCTCGGACTTGCGGCCGGACTGGTAGGGTGCAGTCAATCGGCCGGCACGGGGCAGGGAGGGGGGCCGGGCGCGCCGCACTCCCTCGGCCAATCGTGGTTCGTCGCGGCCTCCGCGCAGGCCGCCTCCGCACCGCTCTTCCACGGCGACGCCTACGCCGCCGACCCCACCTACTGTCAGGGCTGTCACGGGGGTTCCTCGGGTATCGACGCCTTCTGCTCCCAGTGCCACTTCGGCCCCACCGGCTCCCGGGTGCCGCCCGGCTCGGCCTGGATCCACGGGACCGTTCCCCACGCCGATCTGGCGGCGCACGAGAGCGTCTGCACCTCCTGCCACTTGATTACGAGGAGCTTCGTGGCCGTCCCCGCAGCGTGCCACGATTGCCACCCGACCGGCGGCCCCGGAGGGGCGACGCACCCCACCGGCCAGGCGTGGCTCGACAAGGCGTCCGCACCGGTCTTCCACGGGGACGCCTATGCCGCCGATCCCGCCTCCTGTCAGGGCTGCCACGGGGGTTCCTCGGGTATCGACGCCTTCTGCTCCCAGTGCCACTTCGGCCCGACCGGTGCCCGGGTGCCGGCCGGCTCTGCCTGGGTCCACGGGACCGTTCCGCACGCCGCTCTGGCGGCGCAGGAGGCCGTCTGCAACTCCTGTCACACGCTCATGAGGGGCTTCCAGACCGGCCCCGCGGCGTGCCACGACTGCCACG
Source organism: Deltaproteobacteria bacterium (assembly GCA_016218905.1). The sequence goes on along the minus strand of JACRCS010000113.1, from coordinate 13,188 downwards.
CGACCGGCGGCGGAGGGGCGACGCACGCCACGGGTCAGCCGTGGCTCGACAAAAAGTCGGCCACTTTCCACGGCACGCAGGCAAACACCCAGGGCACCGGGACGTGCGAGCCGTGTCACGGAGCCGACCTGAAGGGCGGGAGCGCCGGCGTGAGCTGCTTCACGTGCCACTTCACGGCCACCGGCGACCGGGTGCCCCCCGGCTCGACCTGGGTGCACGGGTTCTCCGGTCACACCTCCAAGGAAAGCGTCCGGACGGTCTGCCAGAACTGCCACGATCTGAACATGACGTACGGCAACATGGCCAGTTGCCACAATTGCCACTGACAACCCCGATGGGCCGGAGCCGAGGGCGGGGGCCTCCGTCCCCGCCCTCGTCCGGCCCGATCGGAGTAAGAGGGAGCCCGGCCGAAAGCCGGGCTTCTTCGCGTGAGCCGGCGGAGGTCCCCGCATGCTTTTTCCGGGGGTCGGCCTTCGGCCGAGATCGTGGTCTGGAGACCACTCCCACAAAGTCTCCCGGTCTGGAGACCACTCCCACAAAGTCTCCCGGTAACCGGTTGTATCCCACCCGTCTCGCGGTACAAACAAGGGGGAACCGACACTCTCCCGGAGGCGTGGCTCGTGACGATTACCCGGTCCGTGGGGCGGCGGACGTACCAATTCCCCGATCTGAAGGCGCTCCTGGCGAAGGCGAGCCGGGAGCGTTCCGGCGACCAGCTCGCCGGGTTGGCGGCGCAGAGCGGGGAGGAGCGCGTGGCGGCCCGCCTCGCCCTGGCCGAAGTCCCCCTGGAGCGCTTCCTTGCGGAGCCGTTGATCCCGTACGAGACGGACGAGGTGACGCGGCTCATCCTCGACAGTCACGACCGCGCCGCCTTCGGGCCCCTCTCCTCGTTCACCGTGGGGGACTTCCGAAACTGGCTCCTCGCCTCCGAGACCGACTCCGACGCCCTCGCAGCCGCGGCGCCCGCAATCACGCCGGAGATGGCGGCGGCCGTCTCGAAGCTCATGCGCAACCAGGACCTCATCGCGGTCGCGCGCAAGTGCCGCGTCGTGACGCGTTTTCGCAACACGCTCGGCCTGGCGGGCAGGCTCTCCTCCCGGCTCCAGCCGAACCACCCCACCGACGACCCGAAGGGGATCGCCGCCTCGATTCTGGACGGGCTCCTCTACGGCTGCGGCGACGCGGTCATCGGCATCAATCCGGCGACGGACAGCCCGGGCCGGGTGGTCTCCCTCCTGCGGATGCTCGACGAGCTCCGCGAGCGCTTCCAGATCCCCACGCAAGGGTGCGTCCTCGCCCACGTGACGACCCAGCTTCGCGCCCTGGAGGCGGGAGCGCCCGTCGACCTCGTCTTCCAGTCCATCGCCGGGACCGAGGCGGCGAACCGGAGCTTCGGCGTCTCGCTGGCCCTCCTCGACGAGGCCCGCTCGGCCGCGCTCTCGCTCGGGCGCGGCACCTTGGGCCGAAACGTCATGTACTTTGAAACCGGCCAGGGGAGCGCGCTCTCGGCCGAGGGCCACGGCGGGGTCGACCAGCAGACCTGCGAAGCCCGGGCTTACGCGGTGGCGCGGCGCCTCGAGCCCCTGCTCGTCAACACGGTCGTCGGGTTCATCGGCCCGGAGTACCTGTACGACGGCAAGCAGATCACCCGCGCCGGCCTCGAGGACCACTTCTGCGGAAAGCTCCTGGGCCTCCCCATGGGGTGCGACGTCTGCTACACGAATCACGCGGAGGCTGACCAGGACGACATGGACGGCCTGCTCACGCTCCTCGCCGTGGCGGGCTGCACCTACGTGATGGGCGTGCCCGGAGCCGACGACGTGATGCTCGGCTACCAGAGCACGTCCTTTCACGACGTCCTCTACCTGCGGGAGACCCTGGGGCTCAGGCCCGCGCCCGAGTTCGAGGAGTGGCTGGAGCGGATGGGAATCTTCCGGGAGCGGCGCCTGGCCCGGTATGATCGCTCGAACCCGCTCGTCCGCTCCGCCGTGGCGCTGCTGGAGGATGGGGGAGACGGAGAGCCGGAGGGACGCGGTGCGCGATGACTTCGTCACTTCCGACCCGTGGCGGGCCCTGCGGCGCTTCACCGCGGCGAGGATCGCCCTGGGCCGCGCCGGTCACGCCCTTCCGACCCGTGAGCTGCTCGACTTCCAGCTCGCGCACGCCCGCGCCCGGGACGCCGTCCACCTCCCCTTCGAAGCCGAGGCCCTGGGGGACGAGCTCCGGCGCGACGGGTTCGACGTGCTCTGCGTCGACAGCGCCGCCGGGACCCGGGAGGTCTACCTGCGCCGGCCCGACCTGGGCCGCCGTCTGGACCCCGCGTCGAGGAAGCTCCTGGAGGGGAGGGCCTCTCCCGGGGGCTGCGACGCCGCGTTCGTGCTCGCCGACGGCCTCTCCCCCCTCGCCGTCCACCGTAACGCAGGCGCCCTGCTCCGCGCCGCGGCGGGCCGGTTGAGCGGCCTCGGCTGGCGAATCGCGCCCGTCGTCGTCGCCCGGCAGGGGAGGGTGGCGCTCGGGGATGAGATCGGAGCGCTGCTCCGAAGCGAGCTGGTCGCCGTCCTGTTCGGCGAGCGGCCCGGCCTGAGCGCCGCCGACAGCCTGGGTATCTACCTCACCTACGGACCCCGGCCCGGGCGCACCGACGCGGAGCGCAACTGCATCTCGAACGTGCGGCCGGAAGGGCTCGGGTACGAAGAGGCCGCCGACGCGCTCGTCTACCTCATGACGGAGGCACGGAGGCGGAGGCTCACCGGGATCGCCCTGAAGGACGAGCGGCTCCAGGGACCGGCACTCTCGGAGGAGAGGACCGCCCGGTCCTCTTCAGCCGGGAAGACGCCTGTCCAACGGGGCGCCCTCCGTGATCGGTGATCAGCTTTCGACCTGACGCCCGGACGACATTCGTTTCGACTGATGACCGAAAACTGACAACTGACTCCCTCCGGAAAGGCACTTTCCGGAGGGAGTCTACGCCCTGGCGTCGACCAGGACCACACTGGGCAGGGCCGACAGCGCGCCGGTGATGGACTCGAGCGTCAGGTTCTGGACCTTCAAGACCGCCCCCCACACCCCACTCTCCACGGGCCAGCACCCCACGGCCGTGATGTTGCCGCCGAGGGCCCCGATCGCGCCCGAGAGCTTCGCGAGCTCCCCCGGAGCGTCGGGCAGGTGGACGGTCAGGCGTACGCCCGTCCTCCGGGCGCCCAGCAGTTCGAGCATGGCCTCGAAGATGTCCGTGTCGGTGATGATGCCGACGGGTCTGCCGTCCCGCACCACGACGAGGCTGCTGATCCGGTTCGCGTTCATGATCCGGGCCGCCTCTTCGGCCGGCATCTCCTCGGTCCCGAGCATCGGCTCCCGGATCATCACGTCCCGGACGCTCGTGTTGGCGGTCAGGTAGTTGTACTCGAAGCGGGTCAGTCCCGTGCCCAGGCCCGGGAGGGCCGCCGCCAGGGAGGTCCGGGTGACGAGCCCGACGAGGCGGCCCTCCTCCAGCACGGGAAGGTGTCGGATGGCGCGGCTCGTCATGAGCTCGCTCGCGTCCGCCACCGACTGGTCCGGCGAGATGGAGACGGGTTCGGGCGACATGAGGTGTTTGACCAGCACGGTCGAACCTCCCGGTTAAGGCCGAAGCCCCACTGCTTTCAGGACGGGTCTGGGATCCACCAGTTTCCGCTCCAACCCGACTGCCTTGCCGCTCAGTCCGAACGCCAGGGCCGCGAGCTGCGTGACGTAGAGCACCGGCGTGCGCCGGCCGAGGCCTTCCATCTGGAGCTGCCGTCCGTCCAGGTTCGCGTCGCAGAGCGGACACGCCACCGCGATGACCTGGGCGCCGGCGGCCTGGGCGCTCTCGACGATCCTCCGGCTGAGGGCGAGCACGATCCCCTTGGCGGGCAGGGCGAGGCTGCCGCCGCAGCAGGTCGTCTTGTCGTTCCAGTCGAGAGGCTCGGCCCCCAGGGCCTTTACCACCTCGTCGAGCTCCGTCGGGTACTCGGGATGCGGGTGGCCGGTGACCTTCGGCGGACGGGTGAGAAGGCAGCCGTAGTAGCACGCGACCTTGAGGCCCTCCAGCGGCCGGACCACCCGTTCCCGGAGCGCCTCCGGGCCCACCGCGTTCGCGAGCCAGTCCGAGATCGAGCGCACCGCCACCGAATCCCCGTACTCGCGTCCCATGTCCCGGGCGAGCCGGGTCCGGAGGGCCGGATCCGCCCGCGCCTCGCGGGCCGCCGCCCGGAAGCGGTTGAAACAGGCCGCGCAGGGCGCGACGACCTCCTGGAGCCCGCTCGCCTCCAGGAGGGCGAGGTTCGTGAGCGGCGCCTTGAGGCCCGCGTAGTGGTCCACCTTGTGGGCGGGGCTCGCCCCGCAGCACGTCCACCCCTTCGGCTCGACGAGCTCGCGCCCGAGCTCCGCCGCCACGGCGCGGAACGAGCTGTCGAACTCCCTCGCCAGGGAGTGGAGCGAGCAGCCGGGGTAGTACCCGACCTGCTTCGAGGTGGGCCGGAGGTCCGTCGCCCGGTCGGGACGGGCTCTCGCGAAGGCGGGCAGAAGGTTCAGCTTTCCCCTCTTGAGCACCTGAACGCCCAGGTCGAGGTCGTGCAGGAGGTTTCCGCTCAGGAGGTTCATGGAGCCGAAGAGCCCCAGCTCGTACACCCGCCCGAAGAGGTTCGCGCCCTTCAGGAAGACGGTGTTGAAGAGCGCCACTTCCGGAACGGCGGGCGGGATGCCGCGTTCCCGGGCGAGTTGCGTCAGGCTCTCCATGATCCGCGCGATGTCGAGCCCCTGGGGACAGCGCGTCGTGCAGGTGAGGCAGGAGGCGCAGAGCCACGGCGTCTTGGCCCGGAGGGCGGCCTCGTCCCCGACCTGGACGAGCCGCATCACCTGGTTGGGGTTGTAGTCGAAGAAGTCCGTCAGAGGGCATCCGCTGGAGCAGCGGACGCACTGGTAGCAGAGGAAGGGATTCTGACCGCTCTTCCTCTCGACCTCCCGCGCGAGGTCTGCGCTCGGCTCGAAGCGTTCCCTCGACTCCGCTTCCACCTCACACCTCCGGCCGGGGCAGGAGGCCCGCGCCCTCCACGATGGGCCGGACCGCCTCCTCCCACTCGATGGCCATCACGTGCACGCCGGCGACGCCCTCGATCTCCCGGAGCTCCTGGATGAGCTCGATGCACATCCGGATTCCCTCGTCGCGCCACGCCTTCTGCCGCGCCTCCTTCTCCTCGGGCGGGAGGCCCCGGGCCGCGGCCTCGAGGCGCTCGATGACGTGCTCCGGCATCGTGACGCCCGGGACGAAGTCGCGCATGTAGCGGGCCATCACGGGCCCCTTGAGCGGTCCCACGCCCACGAGGATCGAGAGCTGCTCGTGAACCCGGAGCCGCCGGGCCTCTTCCATGAACCTGCGGAACGCGGGCACGTTGTAGACGAGCTGGGTCTGGACGAAATCGGCCCCCGCGTCGGCCTTCTTCGCCAGGCGGTAGGGCCGCCACTCGAGGGGGTGGGCTTCGGGCGCCGCCGCGGCGCCGATGAAGAACCGAGGCTCCTGGCCCTTCACGGGATCTCCGCACTGGAACTTCCGCAGGTCCCGAAGGTCCCTCATCATCCGGACCTGCTGGAGGGAATCGAGGTCGTGGACGTTCTTGGCGGTGGGATGATTCCCGAAGGACTGGTGGTCGCCGGTCAGGGCCAGGAGGTTTCGGACGCCGAGGGCGTAGGCGCTCAGGTAGTCGGCCTGCATCGCCAGGCGGTTGCGGTCCCGGCAGGTCATCTGCATCACGGGCTCGAGGCCCTCCTGGACCGCGATGACCGAGGCGCCGAGACTCGACATGCGGACGACGGCCGTCTGGTTGTCGGTGATGTTGACGGCGTCGACGACGCCCTTCAGGTGGGCGACCTTCTTCACGATGTGCTCGCGGTCGGCGCTCTGCGGCGGTCCGAGCTCGCCCGTGACGGCGAAGTGGCCCGCGCGGAGGACCCGTTCCAGCCTGCTGCCCGACTTCAAGCTCTCGGCGGTCATCTCAACCCTCGTCGAGGAGGCGCAGGTCCTCGCGCACGATCCGGCGCGGCCCGCCGTCCCGGGACGTGGACCAGTCCTTCGCCGGCTGGAAGACGAAGATCTGGTGGAGCCGCCCCAGACTCTTCAGCCGCTCGTGGATCAGGTGCCAGGCGCACTCGACGTCCTCGGTCACGGGGACCTGCCTGCCGCGCGCGTCCGCCCGGAGCACGGGCACCCCGTTCTCCCGCTTGACGCGCTTCACTTCGCAGAGGCCGTTCTCGGAGCCGCCGCAGGGGCCGTTCTGGAGCTGCTTCGAACAGCGGGCGATGGGACAGATCCCGCCGGTGGTCGCGAGCAGGCAGTTGCCGCACGCCTGACACTGCTCGGTCCAGACGCCCTGCTCTTCCGGGAGGCCGAGGAAGGTGGTGTTGAGGCCGGGCACGACCCACTTCTCCGGAAAGCGCCGGGCCATGGCCTGGACGCCGATGCCGCACGCGAGGGAGACGATCACGTCGGCGGCCTTCACCTCCGCCCCGATGGCGTCCAGGTACTCCCACTCACACTGGCGCTGGGCGGTCGCGTCCGTGATGATTCGCGGTCCTCCTTCGAGCGCCGTGCCGATCCGCAAGGCCGAGGCGAGGAGCTTCGCCTCCTTCTCACCGCCCGCCAGGCAGACCGTCACACAGGTCCCGCAGCCGGCGACGAGGACCCTTCGGGCTTCTCCCAGCGAGGCCCTGATCTCTTCGAAAGGCTTCTGCTCGCCGACGATCATGGCGCTCCTCCGCGTTCCGACGCGTCGGACCTGTCTGACTCGTCTGACCTCTCCAGCTGCGTGCGCAACGGGCTGGGTCCGAGCCTCCGGATCCGCTCCGTCATCTCCCGGGCGGCCAGGGCGAAGCTCTCGCCCATCCCCCCCGAGAGGAAGAAGATCTCCAACCGCTCGCCCCCGAGCCCCACCCGGTCGAGGAGCTTTCGGGTCCGGGCGACTCGCGCGCGCGCCCGCTCGTTCCCGCGCTGGTGGTGGCAGTTGCCGATGGGGCACGCGACGACGTAGACCCCGTCGGCCCCCTCCTCGAACGCCGCCAACAGGTAGCGGGGGTCGGTCTTCCCCGTGCAGGGAAGCCGGACCACCTTCACGTTGGCCGGGTACTGGACCCGGAGCGCCCCCGCCGTGTCGCCGGACATATAGGCGCAGTAGCTGCACGTGAAGGCGGTGATTTCAGGCTCGAATGTAGTCATCAGTCGTCGGTTCTCGGTTGTCGGTTTAATGGACTCAGTGGACTTTGTGGACGAAATGGACGAACGGTCCCTTGGGTCCATCTCGTCCACTGCGTCCATTTCGTCCTTCACCCTCTCCCCCACGCCCCCAAGGCTCCGGTCCTCACCTGCTCGTCGCGGAAGTGGGCGAGCTGGATCGCGGCGGCCGGGCACTCGGCGGTGCAGGTTCCGCACCCCTGGCAGAGGGCGGGGTCGATCCAGGCGTGCCCGCCCAGGCCTCCCACGCCGGAGCGGTCCCGGACGATCCGGGGGCTCCGGAAAGGGCAGGTGCGCACGCAGGTGAGGCAGCCGACGCAACGGTCGGCGTCCACGTCCGCCACGACGCCTCCCACGTAGAAGGGGTCCATGCTGAGGATCGTCAGCGCCCTCCCCGCGGCCGCCTGGGCGCTGGAGATCACCTCGTCGACGAACCGGGGATAGTGGGCGAGACCGCAGAGGAAGACGCCCTCGCTCAGGAAGTCCATGGGGCGCATCTTGAGATCGACCTCGAGGAAGAAGCCCTCGCTCGAGATGGGGAGGCCCAGCAGCCCGGCGAGCTCGGCCGTCCCGTCGGAGGGGACCAGGGACAGGCTGAGGACCACCAGGTCCGGATCGAGCGTGTAGCGGCGATCGAGGGCCGGGTCGCGGACCTCGAGGCGGAGCTCCCCGCCGGGGCCGTGCTGCAGCTCGGGAGGCTCCTCGTCGCTGTAGCGGACGAAGACGACTCCCCGCCGGCGTGCTTCGGTGTAGTACTGCTCCCGGAAACCGTAGGTGATGATGTCCTTGTAGAGCACGGTGACCGCGCACGAGGGGTTGAGCATCTTCACCCGGATGGCGTTCTTCATGGTGTTCGTGCAGCACGTCCGGGAGCAGTAGAAGTGGTCCGCCTCCCGGGGCTGGACGCACTGGACCATGACGACCTTGTCCAGGCCCGCGATGCGCTCCGGCTGGTGGGCGATCCAGTCCTCGAGCTCGAGCTGGGTGACGACTCCCTCGCCCTGGGCCAGCGACGCCTGGGGCGTCCCCTCCCGCCCGCCCGTGGCGACGACCAGGACGCCGTGCTCGAGCTCGTGCTCCGGCTCCCCTGCGGGGAGGTCCGCCGAGAGTGACCGGAGGCGGGTCCGGAAGCGGCCGATGGAGCCGCCCCACGCCGCCAGCTCGGTGCGGGTCCGGACGTCGCTCCGGTGGTGGCCGCGCACGCGGTTCACCAGGTCTCGCAGGAGGCGCTGGGGGTTCATGCCCTCGGCCAGGTAGTAGATGTGGCGGAGGTTTCCGCCCAGGGATTCGGAGCGCTCCACGAGCGTCACGTCGAAGCCGCTGTCGGCGATGGTGAGGGCGGTGGTCATGCCGGCGACGCCGCCGCCGAGGACGAGGGCGCTTCGCCGGGGCTGGATGGGCATGCGCCGGATGGGGAGGAGCCGGGCCGCCCGGAGGACCGCCAGGCGGACAAGCTCCTGGGCTTTCCGGGTGCCCTCGGCGGGCTGCCGGTCGTGGACCCAGGCGCAGTACTCCCGCAGGTTGGCGACCTCGAGGAGGTACGGGTTGAGACCCGCCTCGCGGACCACGCGCTGCAAAAGGGCCTCGTGGGTGCGGGGGCTGCACGCCCCGACGACGACGCGGTTTGGGTGGAGGTCGGGGTCGGCGAGGACCTCGCGGATCGCCGCGAGCCCCTCCGGGAAGCAGGCGAGGGGGACCGTCGCGGCCGAGACCACGCCGGGCAGGCTCCGCGCGTAGGCGGCCACGGCGTCGAGGTCGCGGGACTGGGCGATCACGGGGCCGCACTGGCAGAGGAGGACGGCCACGCGGGCCGGCTCTCCCGTGACGTCCCGTTCCGGGCCGACGCCGTCGGAGAGCCCGAGAAACGGGTACTCCCGTGGCGCGGGGAGGCCGCCCAGGGCGTCGTGGAAGACCCGCATCACCTCTCCGGCGGCGCCGGCGGCGTCGAAGACGGTCTCGGCGATCTCCTTCGGCGACTGGAACGCTCCAGCGACGTACACGCCGGGCTGGCTCGTCTGGAGAGGCTGGAACTTGTCCGTCTGGCAGAAGCCGTGGGGGTTCAGCTCGATCCGCATGAGTCGGGCGAGCTCGGCGGAACGGGCGGGAGGCTCCATGCCGACCGCGAGCACGACCATCCCGAAGGCCTCCTCCCGAAGGCGTCCCACCTCGTCGGGGTAGCGGAGCAGCAGGTCCTGGGTTCCGGGTTCCTCACGGATCGCGCTCACGCGGCAGCGGGTGTAGCGGACGCCGTGGGTCTCCAGCGCCCGGTTGTAGTACCTCGTGTACTCCTTGTTGAAGGCCCGCTCGTCCATGACGAAGACGCGGCACTCGGTCTCGCCGTTCCGCTGCTTCGCGAGCATCGCCTGCTTGGTCGCGATCATGCAGCAGATCGAGGAGCAGTAGGGGTGCTCCTGGTCACGCGAGCCGATGCACTGGAGCCACGCGATCTTCTTCGGCTTCTTCCCGTCCGAGAGGCGCGCCACGACCCCCTCGGTGGGGCCGGAGCGGCTGGCGAGCCGCTCGAACTGCCTGGAGGTGACGACGTTGCGATACCTGCCGAAGCCGAACTCGCCGAGGACGGTCGGATCGAAGAGGCGGTAGCCGAGGGCGAGGATCGCCGCGCCCACGCGGATCGTCTCGGCGCGGGGCTTCTCGTCGAGGTCGATGGCGCCGGTGGGGCAGACCTTCGCGCACTTCCCGCACCCGTCGCACCACGGTCCCCGCTCGACGAGGTAGGCGTCCGGGATGGAGCGGGGAGAAGCCTTGTACGCCGCCTTGCGGAGGCTCATCCCGAGCTGGAACTCGCTCGGGAGGTTCGCCGGGCAGACGACGGAGCAGAGGCGGCAGTTGATGCAGCGGGCCGGGTCCACGTGGCGGGGGTTGCGCCGGAGTCGGACCGTGAACTCCCCCAGTTGGCCTCGGAAGTCGACCACCTCCGTGAGCGTGCGGAGCTCGATGTTGGGGTGGAGGTTGTGGTCCTGGAAGGCCGGCGAGATGGAGGGCCGCGTGCAGCCGTACCCGTGGTCCGAGGAGCCCCGGCAGAGGACGCAGTCGTGGGTGGGGAACATGAATCCGAGCTGCGAGACGCGGCCCCCGAGGCCGGCCGCGGCCTCGACCAGGTAGACCTTGAGCCCCGCCTCGGCGAGGTCGGCCGCGGCCCGCATCCCGGCCACGCCGCCGCCGACGACCAGGACTGCCCCCGTCTTCCGGCCGTTCGTTCGGCTCTCGGCCATCGCCTCCGAGCTCCCTCCTCTCTTCGGCGCGCGCGGGCCGGTCGGACGCGGCCCATCCAAGCGCCCGCGCGCCCCCGGCGTGAACTACTCAGCCCTCAAGAGCGCCGTCGGCGAGACCGCCGACTGGTTTAAGGCTTGGTCCGCCTCCGGTACTCCCATGGCGACGGCCAGAAGCTGGGTCACGTACACGACCGGGATCGTGAACCCGAGGTCCGCCGCCATCTCGGGCTGGCGCTCGTCCAGGTTCACCTGACAGAGCGGGCACGCCGTGGCGATCAGGTCCGCCCCCCGCGCCTTCGCCTCCTTCAGGATCTCCGCCGTGAGGCGCTTGGCGAGCTCGGTCTGGGCGATCGCGAGGCTCCCGCCGCAGCAGTCGGTCTTCCGACCCCAGGCCAGGGGCTCGGCCCCGAGGGTCCGGACGAGCCCCTCCATCCCGGTCGGGTTCTCGGGGTCGGAGCAGCCCGTGTCCTCCGGGGGCCGGGTGAGGAGGCAGCCGTAGTAGGAGGCCACCTTGAGCGCGGAGAGGGGCCGCTTCACCCGGTTCCGGAGGGCGTCGGCGCCGGCCCGGCCCAGACAGTCGACGGCGTTGAAGACCTCCACCCGGTCCTGGTACTCCCGGCCGATCCGCCGATCGACCCGGTAGCCGAGGTTGCCTTCCTGCCGGTAATGGCGAAGGCCCGACCTCAGCCGGCCGTAGCACGAGGCGCACGGCGCGACGGCCCGGTCGAGCCCCATGCGCTCCACCGTGGAGAGGTTCTTGAGCGGCATCAGGACCGAGAGGAGCGGGTCGGCGCCGTGGGCCGGCGTCGTCCCGCAGCAGGTCCAGCCGGGGATCTCCACGAGCTCGATGCCGAGCGCCGCGGCGGCGGCCCGGAAGGAGCGGTCGTAGGCCGCGCCGGTCGAGTGGAGGGAACAGCCCGGGTAGTAGGCGAACCGATTCGGTGCGGGCTCCAGGCGGGGGAGCCGCGCCCGGCGCGAGGGCGAGCGCGCGAAGGTCGGCAGCAGGCGGATCTTTCCCTTCCGGATCATCCGCAGGCCGAGGTCGAAGTCCCGGAGGGGCTTTCGGTCCCGGAGGTTCAGCTCGGCCATGAGGCCGGCCTCGTACGCGCGGCCGAAGAACTTCACGTTTCGCAGGAAGGCGGTGAAGAAGCGCGCCTGCGCCGGCACCGAGGCGCGGCCGATCGTCTGCTGCCGGAAGTGGTCGATGATCGCCGGGAGGTCGAGGCCCTGGGGGCAGCGGGTGTTGCAGGTCTGGCACGAGGCGCAGAGCCACACCGTCCGGCTCGCCGCGACAGACTCGTCGCCCTCCTGGATCCCGCGCATCACCTCGCTCGGCAGGAGGTCGAAGTGCTCCGCCATCGGGCACCCGGAGGAGCACCTCTGGCACTGGTAGCAGAGGAACGCGTTCTGATGCGTGCTCTGCTCCACGCGGTCGGCGAAGGTCGGTGCGCTTTCGGCCTGGCTCTTCGCTGGCATGCGCTGCTCCATGAGACGGTGACACGGGTGGGGGCGGCGCGCCGCCCCGGGCTCGCTTTGCTCGTCACGCCTTACTCGTTGGGGGTCACGGCCTCTATCCCATAGCCGCCGCCGGCAGCGGCTGGGGCCGCGGAAGCAGCCCCGCCCCTTCGACGATGGGACGCACCGCGTCCTCCCACTCGATGGCCATCACGTGGACTCCGGCCACCCCGGGGATCTCCCTGACTTCCTGGATCTGCTCGATACAGAGGCGGATCCCGGCCTCCTTGAAGGCCTTCACCCGCTCGGTCTTGTCCTCGATCCCCTTTCCGGCCGCGGAGATCCGCTCCACGATGGACTCGGGCACGTCCATCCCCGGGACCGAGTCGCGCATGTACTTCGCCATGGCAGGCCCTTTGAGCGGGCTCAGTCCGGCGAGGACGTAGGCCTTGTCGAGGACCCCCAGGTCCCCCAGCCGCGCCATGAACTCCTTGAACTTCGGCATGTTGTAGATGCACTGGGTCTGGATGAAGCGCGCGCCGGCGCGCACCTTCTTGGCGAGGCGGAAGGGGCGGTACTCCAGCGGTCCGGCGAAGGGGTTTTCGGCCGCGCCGAGGAAGAACCGGGGCGCCTCTCCCTCCAGGCGGTCCCCGCAGGCGAAGACGCCCTGGTCGCGCATGTTCGCCATGATCTCGAGGAGCTGCATCGAGTCGATGTCCCAGACGTTCTTCGACGCCGCGTGGTTGCCGAAGGTCTGGTGGTCGCCCGAGAGGCAGAGGAGGTTTCGCAGCCCCAGCGCCCAGGCGCCGAGGAGGTCGGCCTGGATGGCGAGGCGATTCCGGTCGCGGCACGTCATCTGGACGACCGGCTCGACCCCGGCCTTGCGGGCCAGCGTCGCCGCGGCGATGGACGACATGCGGACGACGGCGGTCTGATTGTCCGTGATGTTCACGGCGTCGGCCGCGCCTTGCAGGAGCGCCGCCTTTCGGCGGATCACCTCGGGGTCGCCGCTCTTCGGGGGGCCCAGCTCCGCCGTGACGGCGAAGGCGCCCGCCTCGAGGACCCGGGCGAGGTTGCTGGGCGAGCCGAGAGTTTGGTCTGTGGACATGAGCTTTCCCCTTCCTGATTAGCGCTAATCTTCCGCCGGGGGCGGGAGTGTGACAGATCCTGTCACACTCAGCGCGTAGAATCCGAGGCAACGCTCGCAGAGGAGGGTTGCCGTGAAGATGAATCCATTTCAGTTCCAGCCGGGCATGAGCT
>JACRCS010000112.1 GCA_016218905.1 Deltaproteobacteria bacterium | reverse complement strand
GCGGCGATCGACGAGTACCTGCTGTGCCTCGGCGAGATGGTCCAGCGGGCGAAGGAGGCGACCGCTTCCGAAAAGGTCCGGCTCATCGGCCTGTGCCAGGGAGGCTGGCTCTCGGCGATGTTCGCCGCCCTGCACCCCGAGCTCGTGGAGAACCTCGTCCTGGCCGGAGCGCCCATCGACTTCAAGGCCGGCGGCGGAAAGCTCTCCCGGGCCGTAGAGAAGCTCGGTTTGGGCTGGTACGAGAGCGTGGTGAACCGCTCGGGCGGAGTGATGCCGGGCTCCTTCATGGTGGCGGGCTGGAAGCTGATGAACCCCGTGGAACGGTTCATGGAAGACCCGTGGAAGCTCTGGCAGAACATCGACGACGAGCGCTTCGTGAACCGGCACCGCCGCTTCCGCAATTGGTACGAGTGGACCCAGGACCTCCCGGGCCGGTTCTACCTCCAGGTGGTCGGAGAGCTCTTCCAGGAGAACCGGCTCGTGCGCGGGAAGTTCTCGGCCCTCGGCCGCAGCGTGCGCCTGGACGAGATCCGCTGTCCCGTCTCGACCATCGGCGGGACCCACGACGACATCACCTTGCAGGAGCAGTTGGAAGCCGTCGCCGCCCACGTCTCCTCGAGCCGCGTGCGCCATCGGATGGTGGAGGCCGGTCACATCGGAATCTTCATGGCGAGCAAGGTCATTCGCGACGTCTGGCCGCGCCTCATCAAGGAAGCCGTGGCGGACGCTCGACCCCAGGCCGCCTGACTCGCAGTTACGGGTCCCGAGTTACGAGTTTCGCGTAAGAGGCTCGGAAAGCTCCTTACCCAACTGCGCTCAGCCGGATCCCCGGGATCCGGCTGAGCGCGCTTTCGCCGCCGCCTCTTCCCGCCGGCCCTCCTGCTCCTCCCCCGACCCCTCCGCGCTTTATCGGTTCAACTTCTTGAAATCGCACCCGACTCGGGTAGGCTGCCTCTCCCGAGGCCGTCGGCGATACCGCCTCGGGGAGAGAACGATGGATACCAAATTCTGGGAACAGTGGGTCACCCTCGCGGCGGAGGCGCTCCGAGGGGGGGAACAAGCTCGTCAAGCGCTGGAGGCCCTGGGCAGCGCACCGCTGACACCGCAGGCCGTCAACGCCTGGATCGCTCGCTGGCTCCCTTCCGCCCGCGGCCTCCACCACACCGACTCGGCGCCCGAGTTCATTCAGCGCATGGAGGAGTGGTGGAAAGCCTACGGCCTGATCCCGCGGGCCCGCTACCTGGCGCTCCTGCGGGAACACGAGGAGCTCAAAGCCAAGGTCGACGAACTGCATGAAACCGTACGGAACCTTCGGGAGCTCCTCGCCGCTCCCGGTGCGGCCGGCGACGCCGAGACGACGAAGACCTGGGAGGACCTCGGCTCCAGGCTCGCCGAAGCGCAGGCGCAGTGGACGCGCGCCTGGGTGGACGCCGTGCTCGGCGCCGCGCCGGAAAGCTCCGCCTCCTCGCGGAAGGACAAATCATGAAGGGCAACGAAGAGTTCGGTCTCGCCTCGTGGATCGAGGCACAGACACGTCTGGCGGGCGCCTGGTCGGAGGCAGCGCGACGACTGGCCTCCGGGCTGGCACCGGGCGCCTCGGACGAAGGCCCGGAACGTACTCCCCTGGGAGAGGCCGGGGAAGGGTGGCTCCGCTGGTACGGTGAAGCCCTCCGCGCGGCCGTGGCGGGAGCGAGCCTTTGGGGCCTCGGCGCCCAGGCCTCGGAAGAGGACGGGACCGCGAAGCCGTCGGAGGCGTGGGCCCAGGAGCTGGAAGGGCTCCGCTCCGCCTGCGCCGAGTTCGCGGCGAGAGCCCAGGCGAGCAGCCCCTTGACCGCCGGGGCAGCCGGTCCCGGAGGTCCTGCCGCCGCGGTCGTCGCTGCGTTGCAGGGACAACTGGCAAAGCTCTGCGGTAGACCGGCGTTCGGCTTCACCCGAGAATTCCAGGAGAAAGCCGCGGGCGTCCTGAACGCGTGGGTCGACCTCTGGCAGACGCAGACAGAGTACCTCTCCGAGCTGAGAAACACGGCGACGAGCGCGCTCGACCGTTTCGACCAGAAGCTGTCGCAGAAGAAGGAGAAGGGCGAGATCATCCAGACGCCCGCCGAGCTCCTCGAGCTCTGGTCCGAAGCCGCCGAGGAGGGTTACTTCCCGGTCGCCTCCGACGAGAAGTTCGCTCAGGCCCAGGCGCGCATGACCAACAGCGCGATGCGGTACCTCCAGAGCTCGCAGTCGCTCCTGGAGGACTTCTACGGGACGCTGGGCGTACCGACGCGAAGCGACATCGACGACGCCTTTCTCCGCATCCACGAGATGAGGCGCCAGCTCCGAGCCCTACGAAGGGAGGTGGGCCACCTCCGGAGCGAGTTGGCCGAGGCCCGAGCCGCAGCCTCTCCGGCCGCGGGGGGGGCGCCCCCCCACGCCCGGCGAGCGCGCAGGACATCCAGAGAACAGACCGAAGCGACCGTGTCCTGAGAAGGCTGCCGCCACCTAGCAGGCTGCTGGCAGAGCAGCCTGCGTGCGCCCCACGGAAGGGGCGTCGAATCGCGGAGCTTGAAGAGCGTAGCGATTCGTGAGGGTTCGAAGGGGCCGCCCCCGAGAGCCCGTAGCTGAAAAACTCACGGACGGGTTTTCAGCATGCCAGAGAGGAGAACCGCGTCGTGTCCGTCATCCAGATTCCACCCGAACGGGCCACCGCCGAAGCCCTTCGCCTCAACCGTAAACTCCTCAAAGGGCTCCATGCCCTGGAAGACCTCGGCGAGATCCACGTAGGTCCGACGCCCAAGGAGGAGGTATACCGGGACGAGAAGGTCGTCCTCTACCGCTACCGGCCTCAGGTGCCGAAGCCGCACGCCGTCCCGGTGCTCATCGTCTATGCCCTGGTCAACCGGCCCTACATGGTGGACCTGGAGAACGGCCGCTCGCTCGTGAGCGCGCTCCTGCGCGAGGGGCTCGACGTCTACCTCATCGATTGGGGCTACCCGACCCGGTGTCAGCGGTATCTCACCCTCGAGGACTACATCGGGGGGTACATCGACGACTGCGTCGACCAGGTCCGCAGGCGCTCCTCCGCGGACCGGATCAACCTCCTCGGCATCTGCCAGGGCGGCGTCTTCTCCCTCTGCTACGCGGCGTTGAACCCCGAGAAGATCAAGAACCTCGTCACCATGGTCACGGCCGTGGACTTTCACGTGCCGGACGGTCTCTTGAACGTCTGGGCCCGGGCGCTCGACGTGGACCTGATGGTGGACGCCCTCGGCAACGTCCCCGGAGAGCTCCTGAACTCCGCATTCCTGATGCTGAAGCCGTGGCAGCTGATGGTCCAAAAGTACATCGGAGCCCTGGAAGTGCTCGACGACGAGGAGAACCTGCGCAGCTTCCTGAAGATGGAGAAGTGGATCTTCGACAGCCCGGATCAGGCGGGAGAGGCGTTCCGGCAGTTCGTGAAGGACTTCTACCAGGGCAACAAGCTGGTGAAGGGAGAGCTCTTCATCGGGGAGGAGCGCGTCGACCTGAAGCGGGTCACGATGCCGGTTCTGAACGTCTACGCGACCGCGGACCACCTGGTTCCGCCGTCCTCCTCCAAGAACCTCGATCGCTTCGTGGGCTCTTCCGACGTGACGACCATCCCCTTCCCGGGGGGGCACATCGGCATCTACGTAAGCAGCAAGGCCCAGAAGGAACTGGCGCCCGCGCTGACCGCCTGGCTCAAGGCGCGGGGCTGATTTCCCAGTCCTCAACGAGCCAGTCGCGGACCACCCCAACCTGGTCGGCCGCCATGAGCGCCGGAGCGTGGCCGACTCCACCGAACTCCACGACGCGGGCGCGGGGACCACGGCGCTTCATCTCTTTGGCCGTCTCGGAGGTCAACACGTCCGACTCGGCTCCGCGCAGCACGAGGACCGGACAGGTGACCGCCTCCCACACCGACCAGAGGTCCACGTCGCTGGGCGGGGCCAGCCGCAAGGGTACCGCGATCGAGGGATCGTAGCAGAGGCGGTACCCGCCCGACGGCAGCCGCTCCGCGGAGCGCTCGGCTACGCGGGCCCACTCGCGGCCCGTGAGCGGTCCGAAAGGTGCGTGAATGACGCGCAGGTAGGTCTCCAGCTCGCCCAGGCTGCGGAAGCCGGGTGCCGCGCCGACGTAGCTCGCGATGCGCGCGAGGGCGGCTGCGGGCACGAACGGTCCGATGTCGTTGAGCACCAGCCGTCGCACGGGAGAGCCCGGCTGGGCTGCGAGCATCATGCCGAGGATCCCTCCCATCGAGGTCCCCACCCAGTCCACCTCCCCCACGTCCAAGCGGGCGATCAGCGCGTTCAGGTCGGAGAGGTAGACGGGGTAGGAGTAGTCGAGCGGATGGGAGAGCCACTCGCTACGGCCCCGCCCCGGCATGTCGGGGCAGACGACCCGGCGCTCCGGGGAGAGCGCCGCGGCCAGGTCCTCGAAGTCCCTCGCATTTCGCGTCAGCCCGTGAACGCAGACGACCGGCCGTCCGACGGCTCGGCCCGATTCGGCGTACGAGAGCCGGTGGAAGCCGTGAGGCCCGAGACCCAGAAGCTCCGAGCGGCGCGGCGGCAGCGGGGCCGGCGAGTCGGTGGGGGCCGGGCGCCCGAGCTTCATCGTTTCCACGCGAGGATGCTCTCTTCCACCACGGCCTTCGCTTCCTCGGGTCGCTCCGCCATGCGCTCCACCACGTCGGAGTGCTTCAACGGGGCGGGAGAGAGCCCCGCGGCCGGGTTGGCGACCCTCCCCCAGGCGAGGACGTCCAGTCCGAGGTAGCGCGCCCAGACCGCTTCCGGGACCGTAGACATGCCCACGACGGTGGCCCCGAGGAGGCGCGCCATGCGGACCTCCGCCGGGGTCTCGTAGCTCGGGCCGGCGAAAGCGGCGAGCACTCCCCTCGCCGTTTCGACACCCCGGCGCCGGAGCCCGCTCGCCACCGGGTCGTAGAGGTCTGCACGATACGCCGCCGTCAGGTCCAGGAAGGCCGGTCCGTCCTCCCCGCTCACGCCCTCCAGCGGGTTTCGCCCCATCAGGTTCAGGTGATCCTCCACGAAGACCCAGGACCCGGTCGCGTGGCGCGGGTCTGCAGCGCCCACGGCGGAGAGACACAGGAGGCACTTCGCGCCCAGGGCGGCCGCGATTCGCGCGGGAAGCGCGGCCTCGGCCGCAGTCAAGCCCTCATACACGTGACGGCGTCCGACGAACCAGAGCACCTCGGTTCCGGCCAGGCGTCCCCTGAGCAGCCGTCCTTCGTGCCCCGTGATCCGCGGCCCTGCCAGGCCGGTCACCTCGCCGAAGCCGAGCTCGAGGTGGAGCTCGCTCCCCTCGGCGGCACAGCCCAGGCCCGAGCCCAGGATCACGGCGACCTCGGCTCCCCGCCATCCGGCTCCGAGGCCTGCCGCGACCTCGGCCGCCAATGGGTCCCGCGCGCGCGCTCCCTCGTCCCGCCTCTGCGCCATGGCGCCCTCTCCTGCTTCGATGCCTCGCGGATCCACTTATCACTCCTCCGCCAAAGCGCCATCCAGCCGGAGCGGTGTACGAGTACGGCCCGCGAGGCGTGGGCCCGCGGGCCGCGTCGTGCGCTCACTCATTCTGGCAGGATGCTGAAAACCCCCTCCGCGGGCTCTTCAGCCATGGGTCCTCCGCGGCGCTCCCTCGTTGGGGCGCCGCGAAGGGTGGTTGTTCAGCAGCGTGCTAGACGGAGCACTTCACGGGGTGACGCATAGGTTCGAAGAACCCGATGAAGAGCCAGATCGCCGCAAGAACGAGATGCAGCAGCGTCACCATCGCCCCTATGGCGAAGGGGCCGACCATGGCAGCGCCCAGGTTCGTGAGACCGATCAGGCCGAAGAGCGTATACACGATGCCCGAGACCTGAAACGTCCTCATCGAAGCGCACTCGGTCTGCAAGCTTGCCCAAAGCAGCGCGGCCCCGGTGATCATATGAACGAGGTTCAGCGCGGCATTGACGTGAAACATTCCAAAAAGGTATCCGGCCATTGTAATTCTGGGAACGAAGCCAAGAATACCGATCGCCAGAAGAGCCCAGCCGAAGAACTTGCACTGTCCCCGCATCGTCATCGGTGTCTCCTTTCATGCATGCCCACGGGGCTTCGGGGGAGCTGCCCGCAGGGCGTACGGAACTGCGGAATGGTCCGAAGTGGCCGTTCTCAACGCAAAATTATAGTAAGTACGCGGTGTCACGGTAGCAAAACGGCCCGGAGCTCGCGACGGAGCGTTGCTCAGGCTTCCGCGGGCGAGCGCTTCAGTTCTTCCACCAAGGAGCGGATCTCCGACTCCTTCGCCTCGACGCTCTCGGTCAGGCGAAACTGCACGAGCGCTCGCGCAAGATTGTGGCCGGGGCGCCGGGTGCGAAAGTAGACGTCGCCCTCCAGGTGATCGGTGAAGAACCGCAATCCAAGCTCGAAGGCAATCAGGCGTACGGCGTCGTAAACGTACTCGTAATCGGCTTCGGCCAACGTACTCCGCGCCGCCGACATGTATCCCGTGAGCAGGGCTCGGCAAAGGTCCAGGTCGAAGCGGACGTCCTTCCAGTTCTGCGCCTCCTCTCCGAGCTCGTTGCACGCCGACCGCAGACAGTCTCCCAGATCGTAGTGGAGGAGGCCCGGCTTCACCGTGTCGAGATCGACGAGCCCCACGGCCCTGCCGGTCGCCTCGTCCACCATGACGTTGTTGACCTTCGGGTCTCCGTGGATCGGCCGAAGCCGCAGGCCCCCCCCCCGCCGAGCATCCTCGAGCACCGATGCCCGGCCGCGACGCTCCTCGATGAACCGGAGGCAGTGCCGCACGTCGGACCGCGCCCGCTCGGGTTTCCGGAGCGACAGGACCTCGTCGTAACGGCGCAGATAGGAGGGTGTGACGTGGAAGCCGCGGAGCGTATCGGCGAGGCTCTCCACGGGGAGGTCTGCGACGAGCGTGTGGAAGGTCCCGAGTGCCCAGCCGATCTCGCGGGCGAGGGCCACACCCTCGACCGTGTCGTAGGATCGCCCCGGCACGAGCCGCAGAGCCCGCCAGAATGCCCCGGACGGATCGAGCCAGAAGTCCCCGCCCTCGCGGCTTTCGATGAGGGCCGGCACCTCCCACCGGCGCCCTCGCGGCAGCGGCGCTCTCTCCAGGCGGCGGAGGAGGTGGTCCGTCACCACGCGCATATTCCGCAAGACGAGCTCCGGCCGCGCGAAGACACGCGCATTCAGGCGCTGCAGGATGAAGTCGCTGCCGCCTGCGACGCGCACCCGGTAGGTCTCGTGCACGTTCCCGCTTCCGAGAAGGCCGAGTCCGAGGACCTCGGCTCCACCGGCGAACCGCCCGGCGGCCGTGAAACGGAAATCGTCCGGGGTCAGCAGAGCTCCGGGTAAGTCTCGCGGGCACACGCAGGGCAGAGGCTGTGAGTGAACTCGGCTCCGGCGTGCTTCTGCAGATAGTTCTCGAGGTGCGTCCACTCGCCGTCGGCCTCGCGGATGCTCTTGCACCGGGCGCAGATCGGCAGCAACCCGCTCAGCCCCGTGAGGTCGGAGAGCGCCCTCCGGAGCTGTCGGATCAGCTCCTCGCGCTCCCTCTCGGCCGACGTCCGGACGGCGACGTCCTCGAAGATCCCGACGACGCCGGAGACCGCGCCGCCCTCCGAGAAGGAGGGGGCGAAGTGGGCGCTCATCTCCCGCAAAACGTTCCCGGTCACGGTGAGGTACTTCCCTTCGAAGCGCGTCCTCTCTCCGGAGAGGGCCCGGCGAATGGCGGACCTCATCCGCTCGTCCCGGATCTGCTCGTAAGAGAAGCCGATCAGCTTCTCCGGAGGTGCCGCGAACAGCTCCGTCGCGCTCCGGTTGCAGGCGGTAATGACACCCCGCTCGTCCGTATAGAGGATGGCCAGGGGAGAGCTCTCGACGATACCCCGGAAAGGATCTCCACGCTCCATGCTCGCACCCGCAAAAAAACGGCACTCTGCGAAAAGCGGCCGCGGCGACCTGGAGCGCCGCCCAGCCCATCTGCTCTCGTTCGTAGAGCGGACCCCTCGTGCGAATCCACTCCGGCTCGGCGCCCACCCCGAGCAGGGCCTCGCATTGGCGAGAAGGGCGCGCGCTCCCCTCCGGTCCCTCCACACTATGCCGGAAGTTCCGGTCCGATGCCAGGCTCCCGAGAGATCCGGGCGCCGTCCGCGGAGAGCTACTCGTTGTCATCCGCCGGCGCCTCGCGTACCTTGAAGGCGGCGAGTGCCTCGCCGGCCCCTTCCCCACCGGACACCTCGGGAAGCCGGGCTCCTCGTTGCATTAGACCTGGGGTGCACATGAAGAGACGTTTCGCCTTCGGATTGTACGGGCTGCTCGCCGGCGCGGCTCTCTCGTCCTTTCCGTTCCAGGCGGCAGGAGAGCTCAACCTCGAGCGGGATTCCGTCTACAATCACATCACCGTGAAGCAGGAAGGGTCCGAGCGCTGCATGCTCTTCGGGAGGCGCAACCAGCAACGGCAGACCTGCGTCGACGTGAATGACCCGGTCAAGCCGATCTTCGAATACACGTCCATGATGTGCGTCGGCTTCCTCTTCAATCCGAAGCCGCAGCGGGTCGCGCTGCTCGGATTGGGCGGAGGGTACATCCCCCTTCTCTTTCAGAAGTACTATCCGGACGTTCAGCTCGAGGTAGTCGAGATCGACAAGGTGGTGGTTGAGCTTGCCCAGAAGCACTTCTTCTTCAAGCCCGGTCCGAAGCTCTCGTGCACGATTGCAGACGGGAGGCAACATCTCAAACGGGACCGGCACCGGTACGACCAGATCTGGATCGACGCCTTCAACGGAGACTACATCCCTGCCCACATGACCACGCTGGAGTTTCTGCGACTCGCCAAGTCGAGGCTTGCCGAGGGTGGCATCGTGATCCAGAACGTACACAATACGAACGCGCTCTACGACGCGCAGCTCGCGACGTTCCGAGGGGCGTTCAAGACGGTCTACGTCTTCACCGGCCACAAGAGCGGCAACTCGGTGTTCGTCGCGTCGGACGAGAAGCTGCGGGAGCCCCGGGAGTTGCTGAAGGAGCTCAAGTCCAGGAGAGAAGTGAGGCTCGGGCAGATCGATCTCGTCGCGGAGCTCGGGAAGTACGAAGCCGAGACCGGAAGCGCCGGGGGGAAGCTCCTCACGGACGACTACTCGCCGGCCAACCTCCTGATGTTCAAGGCGCGGAACTAATGGTGTCTCTCCCGAACGGCGCGGGCCTTCTGAGACCGGTCGTGCTCTCCATCCTGGTCGTCTTCGGCGCCGCCATCATGAGCCTCGAGATCCTGGCTTCGAACCTCATGGCGCCCTACTTCGGCTCTTCCGTCTACGTCTGGGGGAGCATCATCAGCTCCTTCATGGTCCACCTCTCCTTCGGGTACGTCCTCGGCGGGCGGGTGGCCGACCGGACCGGGAGTTTCACCGGCCTGCTGCTCTCGCTCGCAGTGGCCTCCGCCTGGGTCCTCTTCATTCCCTCGCTCGTGCGCGTCGTCTGCTCCGCGCTCGAGGCCTCGGTCACCGACGTGCGGCTCGGCTCGCTGCTCGCCATGAACCTCGTCTTCTTCGTCCCGATCACGCTCATGGGCATGGTCTCCCCGTACGTGATCCACCTCCTGGCGAGGGCTCCGGAGCGAGCGCGGATGAGCCCGGGCACGGTCCTCTTCGTCTCCACGATGGGGTCGTTCGTGGGAACGAACCTCACCTCCTTCTATCTCATCGAAAAGGCGCCCGTCTCGACCATCGTTGCCGGAATCGGCTTCTTGTGCCTCGTCTGCTGCGCCCTGGCAGCCGGGGCGAGGGTGGATGCCCGGCTGACACCGCCGGAGGAGTCCCGGCTGCCGTAGCCTCTCTTCGGCGCCCTCTCCTTCTTCCACGACTGAAAGGCCCGTTCCCCTCCCCCCTGCCTCCACTACGGGCCGCTCGACCGCGCGAGCGCCGGCTCCACGGTTTAATCGCTCTCAGACGGCCGGACGTTCCTGATCGAAAGCGGAAACGGGGTTCTAACCGGTTTCAAGCCGCGCGGCGCGGCCAATTCGCACTGTCGACCGGGGAATGACCCAGTCCATGAAACAATTCAAACCGTATTTTCTCGCACATCGAAAATACTCAATCCTTTCGAGAGATTGCCCCTTTACATGGTTTGTTGTCGCGTTGCAAACTCGCCTCCATCCATTTGCCTGTTTAGCGAAAAAGGGAGGCATCATGCACTCGCACACGAAGACGGGAGCGATTGTCTGGGGAGCGTTGGTACTTGGGATCCTCTCGGCTGCGGGTTGCGCCAAGCTGTCGCCCGTGGACAGCAAGGGACCCGCCGTCGCCTCGGCGGTCAACAAGCCCGCTGCCGAGCGCGCGACCGCGGAGGCTTCGGATCCGGCCACCCTGCTGGCCTTCAAGACCGGCGTAGCGCGCGACAAGGTGGAGCAGATCCTTTCCATCTATGAGACGAACGCGCAAGCCTCGGAGAGCGGCCGAGACATCTACAAGATCGCCCTCTTCGCGAGCGAGCGGACGGGCCTTCCGACGTCTCAGGTCGGCTCGGTCATCCTGAGTTACAAGGCCCTCGTCGGCGACGGTGCGGTCAAGGCCGTCGAAGAAACGAAGAAGGGCTAGCCCCCGCGAAAGCGCGTTCCGGCGGGCCGGGCCCTCTCTCGGGAGGCTCGGCCCCCTCGCGCGCACCCCGCCACCCGCCGCACCCCAGCCTCGATCCTCTTCCGTCCATCTCGGAACTACTGCGAGCTTACGCTCCGAGCGGTTTTGTCCCCGGGGGCCGGGTTTTGACACGCCACGATCGCTGTCTAGAATCCTGGGCGTTTCCTTCAACACCCACCAAGGAGCGACCCATGGGCGTTCTCGTCGGTCAGAAGGCACCCGAGTTCAGCGCCGCCGCCGTGTTGGCGGACGGAAGCATTAAGGCCGCGTTCAAGCTGGCGGACCTCCGAGGCAAGTACGTCGTCCTCTTCTTCTACCCCCTCGACTTCACCTTCGTCTGCCCGACGGAGCTCATCGCCTTCAGCAACCGGATCAAGGAGTTCGAAGAGCGCGGGGTGCAGGTTGTCGGCTGCTCCATCGACTCTCAGTACACCCACGTCGCCTGGCGTGAGACTCCCGTGGAGAAGGGCGGGATCGGCTCGGTCAAGTACCCGCTGCTGGCCGACGTAAAGCATGAGATCTGCAGGGCTTACGACGTCGAGTTCGGTGAGGCCGGCGTGGCCCTTCGAGGCTCCTTCCTCATCGACAGGGAGGGCGTGGTCCGCCACCAGGTCGTCAACGATCTGCCTCTCGGGCGCAACGTCGACGAAATGCTCCGGATGATCGACGCCCTCCAGTTCACCGAGGAGCACGGAGAGGTCTGCCCGGCCGGATGGACCAAGGGCGAAAAGGGGATGAGGCCGGATCAGGAGGGGGTCGCCTCCTACCTCTCGACGGAGGCAAAGAAGCTCTGACGTCCTCTCCCTCTCGGCCGCGGACTCGCGATGGAGCGGGGAGCGGCGGAGACGGGCGACGTACCGGCGCTCAGCGGGTGAACCAGCTCTTGAGGTAGTGGAGGGTCGTCGCCCGATTGAGGGCGGCGATCGCCGTGGTCAGGGGCACCTCCTTGGGGCACGCCCGGGCGCAGTTCTGCGCGTTTCCGCACTGCATCACGCCTCCTTCTCCCATGGCAGCCTCGAGGCGCTCCTCCGCGTTCATCCTGCCGATCGGGGAGGTATTGAAGTAGAGCGCTTGCGCGAGCGGGGCGGGGCCCATGAAGCTCGAGCCCGGGTGCACCTGGGGACACGACTCGAGGCAGACGCCGCACGTCATGCATCGGCTGAGACGGTAGCCGAACGCCCGATCCTTCTCGGCCAGGCGGGGGCCGGGGCCCAGGTCGTACGTTCCATCGATCGGCACCCAGGCTTTGACGCGCTTCAGGCTGTCGAACAGGGACGTGCGATCGACCATCAGGTCGCGCACGACGGGAAACTTGGAGAGCGGCTCGAGGACGATCGGTTCCGAGAGGTTCGAGACGAGCGCCGTGCACGCCTGGCGCGCGCGGCCGTTGACGAGGAGCGAGCACGCGCCGCACACCTCCTCCAGGCAGTTGCAGTCCCACACCACGGGGTCGGTCCGCCGTCCCGAGGCGTCCACGGGGGTCTTCTGGATCAGTTGGAGGCAGGTGATCACGTTCATGGTCGGAGAACGGGGGACCTCGAAGTCCTCCCACCGGGCCGCGGCGCCGGGGCCCTCCTGCCGCCGGATCTGGAGCCGGACCGGTCCGCTCTTGTCCATCATGGGCCTCCCGACAGAAGTGGCGTCATTCTTCCCGAGACCTTCACGACTCAGCTCTCGTCGTACTTCCGCGGCCTCGGAGCGAGAAAGGCGGTATCGACGGCTTCCCAGGTGACCCGCGGGCCGTCCGGAGTGTACGTGGCGCGGGTCGTCCTCAGGAAGCGGGCGTCGTCACGGGCGGGGAAGGCCGGCTTGTAGTGGGCCCCGCGGCTCTCGTCCCGAAGCCGGGCGCCGAGGGCCATCACGTGCGCCAGCTCGAGCATGAGCCCCAATTGGCGCGTGAAGTAGAGCGACTGGTTCATGCGCCCGCCGGTGTCGGACGCGCCGATCCGACCGCAGCGCTCCTTGAGCTCCTCCAACCGCTCCAGGGTCCCGTCGAGCCGGTCGTTGTGGCGCACGACGGTGACGTTCGACGTCATGAGCTCCCCCAGCTCCTCGTGGAGCCGGTAGGCGTTCTCTCCTCCCGTCCTCTTTCGGAGCGTCTCCAAGAGCGCTTCCTGGCGCTTCACCTCGGCGTCGAGGCAGCCCGCCTTCGCGGCCGTCGCGGCCCTGAGGGCCCACTCGATGGCGCTTCGGGCGGCCACCTGTCCGCCGTAGATGCAGGAGAGGAGGCTGTTGGCTCCCAGGCGGTTGGCGCCGTGGTACTGGTACTCGCACTCCCCGGCCGCGAAGAGTCCGGGAATCGAGGTCATCTGGCCGTAGTCGACCCAGAGCCCGCCCATCGAGTAGTGGACCGCCGGGAAGACCCGCATGGGCACGTCCGCCGGATCCTCTCCGGTGAACTTGCGGTAGATCTCGAGCACGCCCCCGAGCTTCCGTTCCAGGAAGCTCCTGGGGAGGTGCGTGACGTCCAGGTAGACCTGGAGCTTCCCGTCCACTCCGAAGCCGCGATTGACGCAGACGTCGAAGATCTCCCGGGTGGCGATGTCGCGAGGAACGAGGTTCCCGTAGGCCGGGTACTTCTCCTCGAGGAAGTACCACGGCTTGCCGTCCCTCGGCACCCACACTCTGCCGCCCTCCCCCCGGACGGACTCGCTCATCAGGCGCAGCTTGTCCTCGCCGGGGATGGCCGTCGGGTGCACCTGGATGAACTCCCCGTTGGCGTAGTCCGCTCCCTGGACGTAGGCGCTCGCCGCGGCCGCGCCGGTGTTCGCCTGGGAGTTGGTGGACCTGCCGAAGATCAGGCCCGGGCCGCCGGTCGCGAGGAGCACGGCGTCGGCCGGGAAAGCGCGCACCTGTCCCGAGACGAGCTCCACCGCCACGGCCCCGCGACACCGCCCGTCCTCCAGCGCGGCCGAGAGGTACTCCCAGCCGTCGTGGACGTCGACCAAGCCCGCCGCCTCGAACCGCCGGGTCTGCTCGTCGAGCGCGTAGAGGAGCTGCTGCCCTGTGGTCGCCCCTGCGTGGGCCGTACGGTGGTGTCGAGTGCCCCCGAAGCGCCGGAACTCGAGTCGGCCCTCGGGGGTCCGATTGAACATGACGCCCATGCGGTCGAAGAGGTGGATGATCCCGGGCGCCGCCTCGCACATCTCCTTCACCGGCGTCTGGTTCGCCAGGAAGTCGCCTCCGTAGATCGTGTCGTCGAAGTGCACCCAGGGGCTGTCCCCTTCACCCCGCGTGTTCATCGCCGCGTTGATGCCGCCTTGCGCGCAAACCGAGTGGGACCTCCTGACCGGGAGGAAGCTCAGGAGATCCACGTGGAAGTTCTCCTCGGCGAGCCGCACCGTCGCCATCAGACCCGCCAGCCCGCCGCCGACCACGACCACGTTTCCCTGGTGCAAGGGCGCTCCCCTCAGAAGTGGGAGAGAGTGTAGAGGCCGTACCCGGCGAGGATCAGGAACCCGGCCGTTCCCAGCCCGGCGAAGACGCGCTGGGAGTGAGGCCCCACCGTAACGCCCCAGTGTATGGCGGTTCCCAACGCACCGTTGCCGAAGTGGAACGCCGCCGCGACGACTCCGAGATACCACACGGGACGGTACCAGGAGGCGTCGGCCCAAGGGGCGCCGAAGAGCACCGCGCCGAGGTGGAGGAAGAGAAACGCGAGGAGAAAGACCGCCGTGAGCCGCTGGCCGAGGTACATCCAGTTGCGGGCCCAGGGGTAACGGATCCCGTTGGGTCTGCCTTCGAAGGCGATCCAGAGCCCGTAGATCGAGTGAAAGGCGAGCGGAGCGAAGAGGAGCAGATAGCGGAGCTCCGGGATCCGGTAGGCGGCTGCTCCACGGAGGTGGTAGCAGACGAAGTACCCGAGGAAGAGGAATCCGGTCAGGCTGTGGAGCTTTCGGAGCCAGAATTGAGTGCAGCAAACGCCGGCCGGCACGGGCACCTCCTTCCAGGAACGTTCGAGCGTCCTATTGAATTCGCTGGACGTGTTCTCGTCAAGGCTTTGGCGGGCGACCTCCCGACGCAAACGCTTCGGGCTCCGCCTCGAGCCTTCCCGAAGCGGACCGATCTCGCTCCTGCGTTGACACCCCCCCGCCTCCTCCTTACCGTACCGGAGTGGTTCCAAGACAGGAACCGCAAGAGAGGAGGAGGCGATGCTTCAGAGACAGAGTTACTACCTGAAGCTGGAGGATTACATAGACTGCTTCGCCGAGGCTACCGCCCTGGATGAGCTGAGGAGGGGCGGCATGGCCGCGGAGGGAGACGAAGCCGCCATCAAGTGGCTCGCCCTCGCGCTGCTGCACGGCCTCTCCTGCCGGACGGACGCCTTGGAGATGAGTCGTTCCGCGAACGGAAGCGTGGAGGTGAGGATGTCGGGCTGCAGCCTGCCGGCTCCCGAACGGGAGTTCGCGCCGCAGATCTTCGAGGCGGTCCGGCGCATCGCGCACCTGGAGGGCGAGGACGCGAGTGTTCCCCTGACCCTGGGAATTCGAAACGACAGTCTCGACTTCCAGGTGGAGATGACCCGCCGCGGAGGCGGAGAGTTCCTGACGATCCGCTTTCCGAACGTCGGCACGGCGTAAGACCGAGACGGGGAGCTTCCCGCCGCGCCGGAAAGCCTCCCCCACAGCCCGCGAGGCTCGCCTCCGGTCCCAGACCACCCGCACCGGCCCCGAAAGGAGGGT
>JACRCS010000097.1 GCA_016218905.1 Deltaproteobacteria bacterium | reverse complement strand
GGCCAGCAGTTCGTCCAGGCGCAGTACACGCGATTCCTGAACGAGACGTCGAGCCTCGCCGGCCAGGTCTACGTGAACGACGCCGGCGGCTGGTACCGGCTCTGGAACTCGTCGAAGACGGCCCTTCGCGAATACGGTCTGGATTGGACGAACCTCGGGGCGGCCCTCACCTACAAGACGCTCCTCGGCCCCGTCGGGCTGACCTGGGGGGTCCACGGGAGCGACTTCGGGAGCACCCGGACGAGGGACATCGTCGGGGGAGATCGGAACTACCTCAACCACGGCTACAAGTCCGAAGCCTCGACCTTCGTGAAGCTGGCGCGGGACGCCGGACGCTGGCACTTCTACGGCGACGCCCAGGTCCGGTGGGCGCGTTTCCGCTACGAAGGAAGCCTCGACCTCGGCTCCGTCTCCTGGACGTTCTTCAACCCGAAGCTCGGCGTCCGCCGCGAGATCGGCGGGGAGCTCTCGGTCTACGGCTCGGTCGGCATGACGAGCCGCGAACCGGGGCGAGGCGACCTCCTCGTGGGTCAGGAGAACGCCACGGTCGTTCACGACCTGACGGTAGTAAAGCCCGATAAGGTCGTCGCCGTCGAGCTCGGGACGGAATGGAGAAGGGGCCCCTTCTCCGCCCGGGTCAACCTCTACGACATGCAGTTCCGCGACGAGATCGCCCTCACCGGCGAGCAATCGGAGGTGGGGCTCTCCATCCGGCGAAACGCCGACGAGAGCTTCCGGCGGGGCCTCGAGTGGGACCTCGCGTGGCAGCCGCGGAAGTCGCTCGCCGTGCGGTTCACGGGCAGCTGGAGCTGGAACCGGATCAAGTCCTGGACGCAGTTTTACGACGTCTACGACGAGGCCGGCGAGTGGGCCGGATCGACGAGCCGGACGTACGAGAACGTGGAGCCGGTCCTGTCCCCTCCGTTCGTGGGAAACCTCGTCGTCGAGGGGTCGCCCCTCCCGGGGCTCACGCTCGGAGCCACGACCCGGTACGTCGCCGCGTCGTGGCTCGACAACACGAACGCCCAGGGGATCGCGACGCCCGACTGGTGGAAGGTCGACCTCTCGGCGGCCGTCGACCTCTCCCGCTTCGTGAAGACCGGCAGCCCGCAGCTGAAGCTGCTCGTCGACAACGTCCTCGACAACCGCCGGATCTGGTCGAACGGTTACAGCTGGCTCTACGCGACACGCGACGGGACGGGGACGGAGTCGGTCGCGGGAATCCCCTACTACTTCCCGATGGCGACCCGCAACGTCACCGTCGTCCTGGATCTCGGTTTCTGACATGAGCCCGTACGAGATCGCCGGTTTCGTCTTCGGAGTCCTCGCCGTCTGGCTGACGGCGAAGGAGAGCCCCTGGTGCTGGCCGACGGGTCTCGTGAACGTCAGTCTCTACATCGTCGTCTTCTGGCAGGCGAAGCTCTACGCCGACATGGGCCTGCAGGTCGTCTACATCGGCGTCTGCCTCTACGGCTGGTGGGAGTGGCTCCACGGGGGCGCCGGCGGAGGGCGGCTCACCGTCTCGCGCGCGCCGCGTCGCTCGCTCCTGGCGCTGACGGTCGCGGGGGCGGCCTTCGCCGCCTTCCTCGGTCTCGCCCTCCACCGCGGAACCGACGCCGCGCTCCCCTTCTGGGATTCGACGACGACGTCCTACAGCCTCGTCGCGCAGTGGCTCCAGACGAAGAAGCGAATCGAGACGTGGTGGTTCTGGATCGCCGTCGACGTCGTCTACATCGGCGTCTACGCCGTCAAGGGCCTCTGGCTCACGGCGCTCCTCTACGCGATCTTCCTCGTCATCTGTCTCGTCGGCCTCCGCGATTGGAGACGCTCGCTCGATGCCGCGCCGGTCCCCGGCCCGCTACCGGAGGCTGCTTGAGGCCGCTCCGTGTCGTCGTGACCGGATCGGAGTGCACCGGGAAGACGACGCTCGCACGGGCGCTCGCGTCGCGGTTCGGAGCGCCGTGGGTGCCGGAGTTCTGCCGCGGGTACCAGGACGCGAAGGAGGCGCCGCTTGACGCGTCGGATGTCGAGCCGATCGCCCGCGGGCAGATCGCCGAGACCGGCGCGGCGGAGGCGCGGGCGACGAACCTCCTCGTCCTGGACACCGACCTCCTCTCGACGGTCGTCTACGCGAGGCACTACTACGGCAGCTGCCCCGCCTGGATCGAGGAGGCCGCGCGAGAGCGACGGGCCGACCTCTACCTCCTCTGCGCCTTCGACCTGCCGTGGGAGACCGACAGCCAGCGCGACCGGGGAGACCGCCGGGAGGACATGCACCGGCTCTTCGAGCAGGCGCTTCGGGAAACCCGGGCAGACGTCCACGAGGTGCACGGTGCCGGGCCGATCCGGGAGGAGGCCGCCGCTGCCGCCGTGGCCAGCGCCCTCACCGCCAGGACCCCCCGCGGCACTCCGGCCGGTTAGACTCTGCGCGAGCCAATCCTCGAACCGAAGAGAGAAAGACATGGACTGGATCCTCGAACCGCAGGGGTGGATCGCCTTCCTCACGCTCGCCGGACTCGAGCTCGTCCTCGGGATCGACAACATCGTCTTCATCTCGATCCTCGTCGGGAAGCTCCCCAAGGAGCGCCAGCAGGGCGCCTACCGGATCGGCCTCGGGCTGGCCCTCATCTCGCGGGTCC
>JACRCS010000096.1 GCA_016218905.1 Deltaproteobacteria bacterium | reverse complement strand
GAGACGATCCAGAGCCTCACGACGACCTTCGTCTCCGCGAGCCCGTTGTAGGCCATGGCGTGGTGCAGCGGGGCGCGAGCGAAGAGCCGCCGCCCCAGGAGCTTGATCCCGATCTTGTCCTGAACCTGCGAGGTGAAGGCCTCGACGACGAAAAGGCCTCCGAGGATGACGAAGAGCGCCTCCTGCTTCAGGAGGACCGACGCCACGGCGAGGCTCCCGCCGATGGAGAGCGAGCCGGTGTCGCCCATGAAGATCTGCGCGGGGTAGGCGTTGAACCAGAGGAATCCGATTCCCGCCCCGGCGAAAGCCGAGGCGAAGACGGCGAGCTCGCCTGCTCCCGGCAGGAACGGGTAGAAGAGGTAGTGTGACCAGATGGCATTCCCGAGGAGATAGCCGAAGACGCCGAGGACCGAGATCGCGAAGACCGACGGCACGATCGCCAGGCCGTCCATCCCGTCGGTGATGTTGACCGAGTTGCCAACGAGGAGCACGAAGAGGAAGACGAACGGGAGGTAGACCCATGGGTTGTCGAGGACCGCCGTCTTCAGGAACGGGAGGTGGAGACGCGCCGACTCCGACGCCGGGAGCGGCGAGAAGGGGCTCGCGAGAACCGCGACGAGAAGCGCCGCGAAGGCTCCCTGCAGGAGGAGCTTCTTCGGCTCGGATATCCCCTTGTCGCCCGACTTCGCCCGCATCTTCGCCCGATCGTCGGCGAAGCCGATCGCCCCGAACCAGACCATTCCCGCGAGGACGAGGAGGACGTAGCCGCTCTTCAGGTTGCACCAGAGGAGGCAGGAGCCGGCGACGACGGCGACGAGGACGACGCCCCCCATGACCGGCGTCCCCGCCTTGTCGAACGCCGACGGGATCCCGGTCTCGCGGACCTGGTCGACGAACGCGCGCTGCTGGAGCCACCAGATGACCCTCGGCGTGATCCAGAGCGTCAGGAGAACCGCCGTCAGCGCGGCGCCGATGGAGCGGCTCGAGAGGTACTCGGCGAGGCGCAGGAACGAGAACGCGTCGAACGGCGCGAGGAGCTTGCCGATCCAGAAGATCATCGGGGCGACTCCTTGCCGCGCGAGAGCGCCTCCACGACACGACGGTACGAGAGCTTCATCTCGAACTGCGGGCGGAAGTCGGTCGAGGTGAGAAGGAAGGCCGGGAGCGCCTTCGTCAGCTTCGTCGGGTCACGCACCTCGCCCCGCTCGACGAGCGCGAGAATTCCCCTCAGGGCCGCGGCGCGCACCTTCCAGAAGCGAGAGTCGGCGAGGGCGAGAAGGGCTGGGAGCGCCTCCGACTCGCCGCCGAGAACGCCGAGCGCCTCGGCCGCTGTGGCCGCGGCCTCGAGATTCCGATCGGAGAGACCCCTCACGAGGGCCGCGACGGCTTCGTCCCGCCGCTCGAGCCGTTCCCCGAAGCGGGCTGCCGTCCGCGCCGCCTCCGCCCGGACTTCCCAGTACGGATCGGAGAAGGCGGCGAGGAGCGCCGCCTCCACCCCGGCGTCGACGACGCCGAGCCGCGCGAGCGCGGTGATCGCGTTCCGCCTCACGAAGCCGACCTGTGCGTAGTCGCCCCCGAGGAGGCGCTGGAGGAGCGGGGCTCTCGTCCGGTCGGCAAGGAGGGCGAGGAGGAGCGGGATCTTCTCCTTCGCGTCGAGGAGTCCGAGGAGCTTCACACCGAGGTTCCGCGCCTCCCACTCGTCGTGGACGAGGAGCGAGGCCGCACGGCTCCGGAACCAGGTGAGGTCACGCGGCTCGACGTGGTCCTCGACGCGATAGCTCCGCCCCGCCGCCGAGGACGCCTTCTCGAGCCGCGAGAGGAGCGCGGCGTTCGAGACGACCGTGGGGGCCGGGACGAGCGTCGGGTCGACGGTCCCGCTGGAGCTGCCGTGGCGGACGTGGTGGGCGATCTCGGCCGCGGCGTCGATCCCGAGGACATCGCGCCCCTTCCTCGACAGGTCGGCGAGCCGCGCCGGGTCGGCGGCGAGGGCGAGGATCCGGCGGGCCAGCAGCCCGCCGTCGAGCACCTCCGTGAGGTGACCGTCCTGGAGAACCGTCTCCTCGTAGAGGACCTCCGCGCCGCCCGCCCGCTCTAGGGCGCGCGCGTTCGCCACCTGGTGGTCGCCGGGGAGGTTCGCCTTCGGGACCACGAGGGCGGGGAGGCCCATCCGCGCCACTTCGTTGAGGCTCCCCGAGCCGCCCCGGATGACGACGAAGTCCGCAACGGCGTAGACCGAGGCAATGTCGTGGAAGTAGCTCCGCGACACGTAGAAGGTGGCGATCCGCGCCCGCTCCTTCTCCGAGTAGCGCGCCGCGAGGCGCGCCTCGGTGTCGGCCTGAGCGTCGTAGCCCGCCCCCTTGAACAGGCCAGTGCCGTGGACGACGAAGAGCCGGTCCGCGTGCGGCAGGAGGTCGCCGACGGCGTCGACGAGGCCGCGGTTGAGCGAGCGCGAACCCTGCGACCCGCCGAAGGCGAAGACGACCGTCCGCCCATCCGGCACCTCGAAGTCGAGGCGTGAGCGCGCCTCCTCGCGCGCCACGTGCCCGATCCTGTTGCGGACGGGGTAGCCCGTCAGCGCGCCGTTGCCCGGGAAGAGGGAGAGGGTCTCGGGAAAGGTGACGAAGACCTTCTCGGCGAAACGGCCCACGACGCGGTTCAGCTTCCCCGGTACCGCGTTCTGCTCGTGGACGAAGACCCGTGCCTTCGACAGCCGGAGCTTCCTCAGGAACGTCGCCGCGAAAGTGACCGGCGCCGACGCGAAGCCGCCGGTCCCGACGATGACGTCGGGGCGCGACCGGAGGAGGATCCAGGCCGCCTGGACCGTCCCGAGGCCGAGGTCGAAGAGGAACCGCGCGAAGGCGGGCGAGGGGCGCGCGCCGGGGAAGCCCGAGGCCCTCACGAAGCGGAGCGGTATCCCCTCGCGCGGAACGACCTGCTCCTCGGCCCGCCCCTTCACGCCGACGAAGAGCGTTTCGCTCCCCGGCTCGGCGAGGGCCGCCCCGATGGCGAGCGCGGGGTTCACGTGCCCGGCCGTCCCTCCGCCCGTCAGGAGAATCCTCGTTCCCGTCTTCACTCCTCGCGCCTCCGGCGGATTGTGGAGGAAACGCGGCGTGCCGTCGCCCCCCTTCCAGACCCGTCCCGATTCTCCGTCCCTCAGATCCCGGCCGCGACGGTCGCCCGTGCGAATACACTCCCGCGTCGATGCTGACCGTTCATCTCTACGAGGATGGCAAGGGGCTCTGCCTCATCGAAGATGGAACGCTCGCTTCCGCCTGGCCCGGCCTCGCCGGTCGTTCGATCTGGGTCGACGTCGAGAACCCGACCGACGCCGAGATCCGCGATCTGGCCGACGTCTGCGGCTTCCACCACCTCACGGTCGAGGACGCCTTGACCCCCGTCCAGCTGCCGAAGGTGGAGGAGTTCGCCGGATACCTCTTCCTCCTCTTCCGGGGCCTCCGGCCAACGGAGGAGGGGCTCGAGCTCGAAGGCTACAAGCTCGCCGCCTACCTCGGCCCCGGATTCCTCGTCACCATCCACAGGCGTCCCGTCGGGGCCTGCCGCGAGGTCAGCAAGCTCGTCCTCGAGCGCGACCTCCCGATGGAGAGCCAGATGGACCGGGTCCTCCACGCCCTCGTCGACCGGATGATGGACGAGATCCTCCCCATCCTCGACCGGTCCGAGGAGCGCCTCGAGGAGATCGAGGAGG
>JACRCS010001085.1 GCA_016218905.1 Deltaproteobacteria bacterium | reverse complement strand
CTGAAACCCGATCCATGACTCCGCGGGCATGGGTGCGCGGGCGGTCCGGATGAATTCATCAAGACGCGGGTGAAGGAGGGGTTCACCGATGCCGGAGAGCACCAGTGACTCGAGGTGCGGGAATGCCGGGATCAGCGCCTCGAAGGTCGAGAGCGAGAGGTCTCCCTCTCGGATATCGCAGCCCCGGGTCTGCTTGACGCACATCCGACAGCGCAGATTGCAGCGGGTCGTGGTCTCGACGAAGAGCTTGGAAGGGTGTGCGCGAGCGGCGGGTTTGATCACGACCTGGGGAGAGCCCCGCGACTCCATGGGGAACGACTCGAGCCGAGGATCTTGGGACATGGTCACTCGCCCTCTCTGAGCAGGCCTTCCACGCGAGCCCGAAGCTCGTCGCGCACCCGCCGGAAAACGGGAAGCACCTCGTCGTCTGTCCCCGTCACAATCGCTGGATCGTCGATGGCCCACTGGAGGCGACCGCCGACCCTCCCCGGGAAAGCCGGGCAGGACTCCTGCGCACCGCCTGCGCAGGGGCCAATGTCGCGGGGCCCAGGGAGGGACCAAGAACGACCGCCGCTGCACACCGTGACGAGCGGATCGACTTCCTGTCCAAGAAACCCCTCCACGGACTTCGACCGCGGAGCGGCAATGTCCACCCCCGCCTCGGCCATCACCTGCACGGCGAACGGATTCAGGCCCTGCGGCTCGGTTCCGGCCGAGAGCGCCTCGAACCGGTCGCCGCCGAGGTGCCGGAGCCAACCTTCGGCCATCTGGCTGCGGCACGAGTTTCCAGTGCGGAGAAAGAGGACGCGTCTTGTGGGCACGGGAGTCTTCACGCTGCAGGGCGACCGGCGCAGAGGATTTCTCTCTGCGCCGCCGCGGCCTACTCGCGCACACTGCGGGCCGCGGGGTTTCCGACGGCCGCGTACCTCAGGAGGCTCAGCAATCCCTGCGCCATGGGGTCGGGAGAGGGATTGAAGCGATAGATCTTCCAGAGCCCCAGTTTCTCGGAGACGACGAAGCCGGCGTCCTCCAGGAGCTGCAGGTGCCGTGACACGGTGGACTGCGCGAGTCCGACCGCCTCCTGGATCTCGCAAGAACAGAGGTCGCGATCTTCGAGCATCCAAAGGATCTTCAGGCGAGACTCGTCCCCCAGCGCTTTCAGTGGTCTCAGCAGGTCTTCCAAGCGCCCTCCGTCGGTCCAGAAGATCGCAATACGTCGATCTTGAGTCCAACCCTAGTACTCGGCGTCAGCACTTGTCAAGAGCGCTATCGAGGTCTATACATTATCGGGTTTGAAACCAAATCCTCAAGGAGAGGAGTCGAAGATGTCTTCCGACGAAAGCGCGCTTCCCAGATTGCAGGTCTACGACCCACCCATGTGCTGCGCAACCGGTGTCTGCGGGCCGGCGGTGGACCCGGTCCTGCCCCGCTTCGCCGCGGATCTAGAGTGGCTGAAGGAGCAGGGCATAGCCCTTGAGCGCTTCAACCTCGCCCAGCAGCCGGGGGCGTTCGCGCGCACGCCGCTGGTGAGGCAGGCCCTGGAACTGGACGGCAACGACTGCCTCCCTCTGGTTGTGGTGGGGAGCGCCATCGTGAGCCGCGGAGCGTACCCGACGCGAGACGAGCTGGCGGCATCCGTTGGCCTCGAGGTCGCGGAGCCCTTGACCCGATTCACGCCAGTGGTGGCCGAGCTCGTAGCGATCGGCGCGGCGATCGCATCGAACTGCGAGCCCTGCTTCAAGTACCACTTCACCCAGGCCCGCAAGCTTGGGGTCTCCCGGCAGAACATGGCTCGGGCCGTGGCCGTCGGCCGAGCGGTCAAGGAAGCTCCCGCTGGCGCGGTCCTCGCGCTGGCCGAGCGCTTCCTCGGCTGCAGCGTCTCCCCCGGGGAGGCCGGCGCGCCGCCCCAGGGCGCCGGTTGTGGTCAAACGACGTCAGCGGGCGGCGAAGCCCGATCCAGGTGAGGGGGTGCCGATGAAAGCGCTGGCAGCGGCTGCACCGAGGAACCTCTTCTTTACGGGAAAAGGCGGAGTCGGCAAGACGTCGCTCTCCTGCGCCACGGCCATCGCTCTGGCAGACCAGGGGAAGCGTGTTCTTCTGGTGAGCACCGACCCGGCTTCCAACTTGGACGAGGTGCTCGGGGTCGAACTCGGATCCAAGCCGTTGCCCGTCCCTGACGTCTCCAGCCTCTTCGCCCTCAACGTCGACCCAGAGACGGCCGCCGGGGAGTATCGGGAGCGCCTCGTCGGCCCCTATCGGGGGGTGTTGCCCGACGCCGCGGTGGCGAGCATCGAAGAGCAGCTCTCGGGCGCGTGCACGACCGAGATCGCCGCCTTCGACGGGTTTTCGAAGCTCTTGGGCGACCCGTCCACGACGGCTGAGTTCGACCACGTGATCTTCGACACGGCCCCCTCGGGGCACACCCTTCGGCTGCTGGAGCTTCCCGGCGCGTGGACGGAGTTCCTGGAGTCGAGCGCCGGGGGGACCTCCTGCCCAGGACCCCTGGTCGGGCTCGAGGCCCAACGCGAACTGTACAGGGCGACAGTGCAGGCCCTGTGCAATTCCGCTTTGACGACCCTGGTGCTGGTGACCCGGCCCGAACGCGCCGCGGTCCTGGAAGCCGAGCGGACCCGGGCCGATTCGCATGGGTGGTCAATCAGGCCCTCACTCCCTTGGACGTCAAAGATCCGATGCTTTGCGCGAAGCGCGCCGGTGAGGGCCGGTATTTGCGCGAGGTCCGCCGCGAGCACGCGACGCGGGCGGCAGTCGTGCCCTGGAGCGAGGGCGGGTCGTCCTCGGCAGGTTGGCTTCGATCGCTGCTATCAAACTGTGCGCCGGGCCGCGGCACGGCAGCATCAGGGGGTTGACCGGGGGCCGGATTCATGGTGTTTTCGGGAGTGTCGGACCCTGTCGACGCCCGGAAGAGCCGGAACGGCACCTCTGAGAGTTTCCTTGGAAAGGATCGACATGCAGGAGTTGCGACCTGTACCCGCTGTCGCCGTCGTGGTACTTCGTCCCGACGCGGTTCTGCTCGTACGCCGCGCCAAGGAGCCGAACCGAGGCCGGTGGGCGTTCCCCGGAGGCTCCATCGAGCCGGGGGAGACCGCCCGGGCCGCTGCCCGCAGGGAGGTGGAGGAGGAGACCGGCCTCGGCGTGCAGGTGCTCGACGTGGCCGAGATCTACGACGTGATCCTCCCGGGGGAGCCCGGCCGGGGGGGCTTCCACTACTGCATTGCCGAGT
>JACRCS010001087.1 GCA_016218905.1 Deltaproteobacteria bacterium | reverse complement strand
GCCCAGGTCGGCGAGCATGTCGCGCATGCGGTCGAGGTTGTAGGTCCGCGCGTCGTAGTCGGCCGGCCGGCGCTGCTCGTAGTCGGTGAAGCGGCGGAGATAGTCGAAGGCCTGAGCCACGCTGCGGAACATGACCCGAATGTAGCAGATTCCTATACTGGGACCATGGACCTCGAAGCGTTTCTCGACGGCTACCTCTACGCGCGCGAGGCGTTCCTCATCGACGAGCTGGTCCGGACCGACGCGGAGCGGTTCGAAATCGAGGCGCGGATGGAGACGCGCCGGGCGCTTCCGATCGCGTCGCTCCAGCGCGGCGACCCCGAGCTGCATCCGCGGCACGTCTCGGGACCGGAGATGATCCTCGCAACCGCAAACCTGGGATGCCTCCACGCCTGGGCCTTCCATGGCGTCCGGTGGTCGGACGGCTGGGTGGGATTCGGCACGCGCATCCACCGCGCGGACTTCAAGAACCTCGCGCTGATCGGCCCGCCGCTGGAGCTTCACTCGAAAGAGACGCGTTCGCGCTTGGAGCCTCAGCGGATCGTGCTCCGCTACGAGTTCCGTTTCACGCAGGAGGGCCGCCCCGTCTACTTCAGCGACCAGACCGCGATCTTCCTGAAGGGGCGGGAGTTCGCGCCGGAATAAGAGACGTCCCACCGGGTGGGAAGATCAGCGCGAGCCCCGGACGGGGAAGTTCCTGGTTCTTGGTTCCTGGTTCCTGGAATTCGGGCGGCATGACGGGGATCCTCCGAAGAGAAGTCCACTACGGAGTCAGATACTTGAGCCAAGTATCTGTCGACGGAGGACCCACCCGAGCACGCCATGGGCAGATGTGGGGCCCCCGTATGGGAAGTTCTTCGCTCCTGGTTCTGGGTTCCCGGCCATCGCTATGGAGGATTCGCGCATCGCGGACCGACATCCAAGAACCAGGAACCAAGAACTAGGAACCAGGAACTTCCCCCAGCGCCGGCGCCGATTCCTTCACTTCGCCGATCTGGAGCTTGTCGAGTCGCTTCGTGAGCCGCTCGGCGTCCTTCTGGGAATCCTCGTACGCCGTCGAAGCCTGCTTGAGCTTCTCCCCCACCTTCGAGTAGTCGCCCAGGAACTTCGCGAAGTCCTTCGCCACCTGGACGACGGCCCGCTGCACCTCCACGGCGCGCTGCTCGATCTTCATCCCGCGGAAGGCGACCGCGAGGGCCTGGAGA
The DNA here is from genome assembly GCA_016218905.1 of Deltaproteobacteria bacterium. The sequence goes on along the minus strand of JACRCS010001087.1, from coordinate 1,800 downwards.
TACGCGTAGAAGGCGTTCGGCGAGGTCGGGATCACCTTCTTCTGGAGCAGTTCCTGGTGCAGCTTCGCGTCCTTGAGCACCAGGTAATACACCGCTTCCGAGGGGACGAACATGAAGGCGAAGTCGAGCGTAAGCGGCGGCCGGATGTACTTCGTCGCGATCTCCTTCGCGCGTTCCCGAACGTCCTTCGCGAAAGCCCGCTCGTCGTCGGGCGTCCCGCGGCCTTCGAGGATCGGGATCGCGTGCGCCAGCGGAAACTTCGAGTCGACCGCGAGGATCTGCGCGTGATCGGGCCGCACGAAGATCGCCGCGTCGACCTTCTCGCCGTTCTCGAACGGGTACTGGATCGCGAAGAGATCCCCGTGCTCTCCCAGAAGGTCCTCGAGCATCCGCTCCAGCGCGAACTCGCCGAACGCGCCGCGACCCTGCGACTTCGAGAGGATCGTGTTGAGGTTGTTGATGCCCTTCGAGAGCTCGACGACCGTCCCCGTCGCCTCGTGCAGTTTCGTCAGGCGCTCGGCCACCTCGCCGAGGCTGCGGCTCACCGCGTCGGCCTGCTCCTTCCGCCCGCGCTGGAGATCCTCCTGCACCTTCTCGCGCACGCCGGCCAGGCCCTTCGCCAGATCGTCGCGCACCGCCGCGTTCTGCCGCGTCAGCTCGCCGACCATCGAAGTCGTATCGCGCCGGAGAAGAAGCACGAGGAGGAGGACCAGGTTGACCGCGCAGGCGACGACGACGACGGTCGTCACTTGATCTCCCACAGCTTGACGAGATTGTCGCCGCCCGCCGAGGCGATGTGCCGGCCGTCGGGGCTGAAGACGACGGCGTAGACGGTCTTCTCGTGCCGGGTCAGCGCGTACTGCTGCGTCCACTTCGACGTGTCCCACATGCGGATCGCGGAGTCGTCGCCACTGGAGGCGAGCTGCTTGCCGTCGGGACTCCACTCGACCCAGAACGCCCCGCCCGCGTGGGCGTTGGGAATGGTCTTCACGTTCTTGCCGGTCGCGACGTCCCAGATCCGGATCGACTCGTCCTTGCTCGCCGACGCGAGCTGTTTGCCGTCGGGGCTGTAGGCGACACATCGCACCCAGTCGGTGTGGCCCTTGATCTCCTTGATGGGCTCCTCTTCCTTGTCCTCCCAGAGGTAGATGAGCTTGTCGCAGCCGCCGGAGGCGAGGAACTTGCCGTCCGGACTGACGGCGACCGAGTTCACGACGTCCTTGTGTCCCTCGAGCGGGTTGTAGTCCGAGTCGTTGACGATGTGCCAGTACTGGATGTCGCGGTTGTTGTTCGCGACGAGGCGCCCGCCATCCTTCATGAACTTGATGGTGTTGACCGTCTCCTTGCTGCCCGTGATCGTCCGGAGGAGCTTCCCGCTGTTGCCGTCCCAGAGCTTGATGGTGTTGTCCTGCGCGCCGGACGCGACGACGAGCCTCTTCTTGTCCTGGAAGACGGCGACGGAGAAGACACGCGCCTCATGTCCCTCGAACGTGCGAAGGAGTTTCTCGCCCTTCACGTCCCAGAGTTTCACCTTTCCGTCGAAGGAGCCCGAGGCCAGGAACTTCCCGTCGGGGGAGAACGCGACGCTGCTCACCTCGTCGGTGTGGCCCTTGAGGTCGGTGGGCCGAATGAGCTGCGCATGGGCGACGGCCGGAAGAACCAGGAGCGCGATCGCCTTTCCCGTTCCTTTGCCTTTCATCCCGTTTCCCTCCTCCCAATGTGCGTTCAGGGCGATGGGCTGCGCCGGGCGACGCGGACTCCGGCTGCCTTCCCGGAGCCCCGGCGGCCCGTGTCCTCCTC
>JACRCS010000078.1 GCA_016218905.1 Deltaproteobacteria bacterium | reverse complement strand
GACGACGAGGAGATCCCCCGGCAGGAGGAGCGACGGGATGTCCGCGACGTTTCGGTGGCCGACCGCGCCGGTCACGCGGTCGAGCGTCATGAGCCTCGATGATCCGCGCGGCGCCGGCCGCTGCGCGATCGATTCCGGGGGAAGGTCGAAGTCGAAATCGGAGACGTTCACCGGGGGATTGTGGCCGCAGGAAGGCGAATCGGGCGCAGCCTCCGGCGTTGACGTCGGGAGTCCTCAACGTGTAGTGTCCCGCCGGTTCGAAGATGGGCGAAGCAAACGGCACCTACCGCAAGCTCAGGCTGATGGATCCGGCCGGCATGTCCCGTGTCATCGCCCGGATGGCGCGAGAGGTCGTCGAGGCCGCGGGCGGCGTCGAGGGATTCGCTCTCGTCGGCATCCGGACGCGCGGCGTCCCGCTCGCGCGACGGCTCGCGCTCGAGATCGAGAAGCACGAAGGGGCCCGGGTTCCCGTGGGTCTCCTCGACATCACGCTCTACCGTGACGACCTGACGACCGTCGCCTCGTCGCCGGTCCTGAAGCGAACGGACATCTCCTTCCCGGTGGAGACGAAGACGATCGTCCTCTGCGACGACGTCCTCTACACGGGGAGAACGGTCCGCGCCGCCATCGACGCGATCCTGGACTTCGGGCGGCCTCGCCGGATCGTCCTCGCGGTCCTCGTCGACCGGGGACGCCGCGAGCTTCCGATCGAAGCGCAGCTCATCGGGAAGAAGATCGCCACGTCCGCCACGGAGGTCGTCTCCGTCACGTTCAAGGAGACGGACGGCGAGGACGACGTCTGGCTCCTCGACCGCCACGCCGCGAAGGCCTCGCCCCGGGCGGCGGCCCCGAAGGTCGCGAGGAAGGCCCCGGGCAAGGTGGCTCCGGCGAAGAGGGTCATGGCAAAGAAAGCCCCGGAGAAGAAGGCCGCCCGCGGCGCGGCCGGGAAGGCCGTCCCGAAGGGGCGCGGCCGCGGAAAGCGGTGAGCAGGAAGCCCGAAGCTCCGGCCGACCCCGCCTCCTTCACGAAGAAGGATCTCCTCGACATCGAGTCGCTCTCGAAGGCCGAGATCCAGATGATCCTGGACACAGCCGACTCGATGGCCGAGATCAACAAGCGGACGATCAAGAAGGTTCCGACCCTCCGGGGGCGCCTCGTCGCGAACCTCTTCTACGAGAACTCGACGCGGACGCGGTTCTCCTTCGAGATCGCCGAGCGGCGGCTCACGGCCGACTCGATCTCCTTCGCCGCGGCCACCTCGTCGGCCGCCAAGGGGGAAACCCTTCTCGACACCTGCAGGAATCTCGAAGCGATGGCCCCCGACGCCATCGTCATCCGGCACCAGGCCTCAGGGGCGCCCCACTTCCTCGCCCGCAACCTGAAGTGCGCGGTCATCAACGCCGGCGACGGGACGCACGCGCACCCGACGCAGGCGCTCCTCGACGCTTTCACGATGCGAAAGGCGAAGGGAAGGCTCGAAGGTCTGCGCGTGGCGATCTGCGGCGACGTCCGCTTCAGCCGCGTCGCGCGGTCGAACCTCGCCCTCCTCCCGAAGATGGGCGCCGAGGTGACGCTCGCCGGGCCCCGCACGCTCCTGCCGCCGGAGATCGAACGGACCGGCGCCCGCGTCACGACGCGGATCGAGGAAGCGATCGACGGCGCGGACGTCGTCATGATGCTCCGCGTCCAGAAGGAACGGGGCGGCGGCCTCGGCTTCCCGTCCGACCGCGAGTACTACGAGTTCTTCGGTCTGACGCCCCAGCGGCGCAAGCTGGCACAAAGAGACGCCATCGTCATGCACCCCGGCCCGATGAACCGGGGCGTCGAGATCGACTCCACCGTCGCCGACGGGCCCGGCTCGGTCATCCTCGACCAGGTCGAGGCGGGCGTCGCCGTGCGGATGGCGGTGCTGTACTTGCTGATCGGAGCGACCGGAGATGAATAGCGAGCCGAGGGGGGCCGCTCGTTCCGCGCTCGCGCGGTCATCGCGCTCGACTCCTGCTGATCGGAGCGACCGGCGATGAATGAGGTCCCCGTCCTGATCACCGGCGGGAGGGTCGTCGACCCGTCGCGCGGCCTCGACGCCCCGCTCGACGTCCTCCTCGAGGGAGGCGCGGTGGCGAAGGTCGACGAGCGGATCGCCGCTCCCCGCGGGGCCACCGTCGTCGACGCCTCCGGCCTCGTCGTCGCGCCCGGCTTCGTCGACCTCCACGTTCACTTCCGCGAGCCCGGTTTCGAGTGGAAGGAGACGATCGCGAGCGGCTCGGAGGCGGCGGCGACGGGCGGATACACGACCGTCTGCTGCATGCCGAACACGGACCCCGTGATCGACGACGCGCCGACGGCGTCCTTCGTCCAGAAGCGGATCCGCGAGACGGCGCGCGTGCGGGTCCTTCCGATCGGCGCGGTCTCGAAGGGGCAGAAGGGGCTCGCTCTCGCAGAGATTGGCCTGATGAAGGCCGAGGGAATCGTCGCGATCTCCGACGACGGCAAGCCGGTCGTCAACGCCGACCTGATGCGGCGCGCCCTCGAGTACGCCTCCAGGTTTGACCTGCCGGTCGTCGTCCACGAGGAGGACCCGAACCTCGTGGCGGGCGGGCAGATGCACGAGGGCTGGGCGTCGACCCGCCTCGGTCTCCCCGGCTGGCCGGCGGTTGCCGAATCGACCATGGTTGCCCGCGACGTCGAGCTCGCCGCGCTCACCGGCGCCCGCCTCCACGTCGCGCACGTCTCCGTGAGGGACAGCCTCGCGGCGATCCGCCGGGCCCGCGCCGCGAAGGTTCCCGTGACCTGCGAGGTGACGCCGCACCACCTGACGCTGACGGACGAGGACCTCGCCCGCTCGAGCTACGACACCCGCCTCAAGATGAACCCGCCATTGCGCTCCGAGGCGGACCGGCAGGCGCTCGTGTCGGCCCTCGCCGACGGCACGATCGACTGCGTCGCCACGGACCACGCCCCGCACCACCGCGATGAGAAGGCGATGGAGTTCGCGGCGGCGCCGTTCGGAGTCACCGGCCTCGAGACGGCGCTCTCCGTCCTCCTGGACGGGCTCGTCCTCCCGCGTCTCCTTTCGCTCTCCCGGCTCGTGGAGGCGATGTCCACGGCCCCGGCGCGCCTCTTCGGCCTGCCCTACGGCACCCTCGCGGAAGGGGCGCCCGCCGACGTCGTCCTCTTCTCGACCACGCGCTCGACGACGTACTCGTCGTTCCGCTCGCTCTCGGCGAACTCCCCCTGGGCGGGTAAGACCCTTCGCGGGCGCATCGAGAGGACGTTCGTCGGCGGTCTCGAGGTTCACCGGTTCGGGACGTCCTCCGCGTCCGAGGCGGCCGGCTGACGCCGGTCGTCGCGCCGCTTCGTTCCACACAGTCGCCGCCATGGCCGATACAGCCTCTCCTGCCGCGTCCTCGACTCCGCCCAAGCGGGTCATCCTCGTAGACGACTCGCCGGCTTACGCCGCCTCGTGGAGGGGAATCTTCGCGGACCGGTACGGCGAGCGGGTCGTCTTCGAGGCCTACCAGGACCCGGTGGAAGCCCTTTCCCACCTTGGGCCGGACGTCGACCTGCTCCTCGTCGACCTCGAGATGCCGGTCCTCGACGGCCGTTCCGTCGCCCGGTTCGCCAGGGAGAGGGGCGTGAGCGAACGGCGAATCGTCATCGTCTCCGGCCACGACGCCGACGAGCTCCACCGCCTCTTCCCCCAGGGTGCCTGCCTCGCGGTCATCAACAAGACCGTGGCGCAGCAGCAG
>JACRCS010001086.1 GCA_016218905.1 Deltaproteobacteria bacterium | reverse complement strand
GGTAGGCCTTCTCTCGCGCCTCGAGCGTCGTTTCGACCGGTGGAGGCCCAAGGTCGGAGCGCGCACATGAGCGGAGTCCTACTCAGATCGGCGGACGTCTGCATGGAGTTCGTCCAGCCCCGGTCCGGAAAGAGGATCTCCGCCCTGGACCGGATCAACCTCCACGTGGAAGAGGGCGAGTTCGTCTCCCTGGTCGGGCCGAGCGGATGCGGTAAGACCACCTTTCTCAGCATCGTGGACGGGCTGTTGAAGCCGACCAGCGGAGAGATCTCCCTGAACGACCGGCCCATCGCCGGTCCGGGAAGGGACCGGGCCATGGTCTTCCAGTCTCCCGCGCTGCTCCCGTGGCGGACGGTTCTCAAGAACGTGGCGTACGGTCTCGAGTGCCAGGCGGTCCCGCACAAGGAGGCCCTCCCGATCGCCAAGAAGTTCATCGACCTCGTCGGCCTGACGAAGTTCCAGGACCACTACCCCCACGAGCTCTCAGGCGGGATGCAGCAGAGGGCGAACCTGGCCCGTGCCCTCGCCGTGGATCCGGACGTCCTGCTCATGGACGAGCCCTTCGCCGCGCTCGACGCCCAGACCCGCGAAGTGATGCAGGGAGAGCTCCTCTCGATCTGGCAGAAGACGAAGAAGACCGTCCTCTTCGTGACCCACCAGATCGACGAAGCCGTCTACCTCTCCGACCGGGTGATCGTCTTTTCTGCCCATCCGGGCGCCATCAAGGAGTCGATCCCGATCGAGATCGAAAGACCCCGCGCCTACGGGATCAAGAGGGACGTGCGTTTCCTCGGGTACCAGGATCACATCTGGAGGCTCATCGAGAAGGAGGTGAAGAGGAGCATGGAAGAGACGGCGTACGAAGCCTCGCGGTGATCTCGGATCCCAGGCGGGAAAAGCGCCTCAAGGCCACGTTCTGCCCATCCAAGACAGGGAGTAGGGGATGAAGAAAAAGTTGCTGTCGATCGTTCTGCCGCTTGCGGCGTGTATCGGCTTGAGCGGCCAGGCCCGGGCCCTGGACAAGGTCCTCTTCGGCATGCCCATGCCGAGCGGCAAGACCATGCCCCTGATCATGGCCAAAGAGAGCGGGATGTTCGAAAAGCAGGGCCTCGACGTGGAGCTGAAGTACTTCAACAGCGGCACGATGGCTACCACGGCTCTCGTCGCCGAATCGGTGGCGATCAGCTGCTCCGGAGGGACGGATGCCATACAGGCCATGCTGGGCGGGGCGGACATCGTCATCGTCGGCGGGATCTTCAACTACGTGGACGGCCACCTGGTGAGCGCCAAGACGATCACCAGGCCCGAGCAGTTGAAGGGGAAGGCCGTCGGGATCAGCGCCTTCGGCGCGAACTCGGAGTTCCAGGCGAGGACGGCCCTGAAGAGGTTGGGCCTGGGCCCGAGCGACGTGACCCTGCTCCAGGTGGGCGCTCCGGCGCAGAGGCTCGCCGCCCTCGAGTCGGGCAACGTTCAGGCGACGATCATCGAACCTCCGCTGAACCTGATGGCGAGGAAGACGGGGATGAATACGCTCCTCGACCTCCTCGATCTCAGGATCCCCGCCGAGATGATCGTCATCGCGACCACGAAGGCCAATCTCCAGAAGAACCCGCAGATGGTGGAGAAGGTTCTGAGGGGGGTGGTCTCCGGGATCCACTACATGCGGACGCACAAGCAGGAGACCTTGGCGGTCATGAAGAAGTCCATGAAGATCGACGACATGGACGCTCTGGAGGAGACCTACAACCAGGTCCTGATCAAAGGCGTTCCGGAAAAGCCCTATGCCCAGGTGGAGGGCGTCCAGGTCCTGCTGACCTGGCTCGCGGAGAAGAACCCCGCGGCCAGGAGCGCGGATCCTTCGAAGATGGTGGACTCCACGATCATCAAGAGGCTGGACGGCTCGGGTTTCATTGATGCCCTCTACAAGAAGTAGGGTCGACTCCGTCCCCGCGACGGATGAGGGCTTTCGAGCCTACCTGGACCGACGGATCGCCGACCGGGATGTGATCGATCTTCTGGTCGCCTTTCCCGGTTTCGAGCCCCCGGCCCACATTCGGGAGGCCTTCCAGCGCGCCGCGGGCGGGGGGTTCTTCCACTACGGCGAGAGCCGAGGCCTTCTCCCGCTGCGGGAGGCGATCGCGAGGCAGCTCGAGGCGGAGAAGGGAATCGAGGCCGACCCGGAGCGCGAGATCGTCGTCACCTCCGGCGCCAGCGGGGCGCTCTTCACCGCCGTCTGGACCTTTGCCGACCGGGCCGACGAGGTGATCCTTCCGGACCCCACGTTCCAGATGATTACGAAGAACGTGGTGATGGCCGGCGCGAAGCCCGTCTTCATTCCCTTCTCCGCGGACCTCTCCTTTCCGGTCGAGCGGCTGGCCCGGGCCGTCTCCTCCCGGACCCGGATGATCTGCCTCGTCAATCCGGAGAACCCGACGGGCATGGTCTACCCCGAGGAGGTGCTTCAGGAGATCGCCCGCATCGCCTGCGAGCAGGACCTGCTCGTGTTGACGGACGAGGTCCACGACCGCTTCGTCTATGAAGGCCGGCACCTCTCCATCGCCGCCCTTCCCGGCATGAAGGAGAGGACCATCCTCGTCAACAGCTTCTCGAAGGCGTACGGGATCGGGGGCCTGAGGGTGGGGTACGCGGTCATGCCGCCGGCGCTCCTGGAGCTCTTCCTCCGCCTGCACCGCAATGACAATCCGCACCCGTGCATCGCGGCCCAGGCGGCCGCCCAGGCCGCGGCCGAGGGACCTCAGGACTTCCTCCGGGAGTGGAGAGAGGAGTGTCGACCGAGGCGCGACTACTGCGTCGAGGCGTTGAACGGAATCGAAGGCGTCTCGTGCCGGCGACCCCAGAGCGGCATCGTCCTCTTCCCGGACGTCTCGGCGCGCGGCTCCTCGGAAGAGGTGGCGAGGCTCCTCGCCGACCGCGCCCGGGTCGCCGTGCACCCGGGAAGCCGTTATGGTCCCGCGGGCGAAGGACACCTGAGGATCTGTTTTGGCAGCGTCTCTTTTCCGCTCCTCCGCGAGGCGATGGAAAGGATCCGGGAGGCACTCCGGTGAAAGGTTGGAGCGGGAGATGAAGCCGAGCGAGATGAACTTGGATGAACGGTGCAGCCGGACCGACTTTTGGGAGACGGAAGCGGCCAAGGAGACCCGACCCACCTTCCTGCGGTGGCTCTACGAGAAGAAGGCGGCCCAGGTGGTCTGGGCCATGCAGAACAAGGAATCCGAGATCGAGACGGCCTTCTTTCCCACGGTGGAGGAGTGTCGCCGGCGGGTTCTGGAGCTGACCTCCCCTTCCGAGACCGTGAGCATCCCCGGCACGGTGACGATCCGCCAGATGGGGATCCTGACCGCGCTCCAGCAGCGGGGGAACCAGGTCTACGACCTCTGGAAACCGGGACAGTCTCCGGAGGAGAAGGCCTTGACGCGCCGCACCAGCCTCACGAGCGACGTCCTCATCACGAGCGCGAACGCCGTGACCCTGGACGGAGAGATCTTCAACATCGACGGGAGCGGAAACCGCGTCGCCGGGATGATCTTCGGGCCGAAGCGCGTCTTCGTGATCGTGGGGGGCAACAAGCTCGTCCGCGACCTCTCGCAGGCGGTCTACGTCACGAAGAACTACTCCGCGCCGGCCGGCAACAAGGAGCGGAACGATCGAACGAACCCGTGCAGCAAGACGGGGGTCTGCATCGACTGCCGGGGGAAGGTCCGGGGGTGCCGTGTGACGGTGATCGTCGAGTACAAGCCGCGCCGCATCCAGGACTACTACCTCTTCATCGTCGGCGAAGACCTGGGCTTCTGAGGGCGGGGATCTTCATGAACGACTTCGAGCTCTTCGAGCCCGCTTCCGTGGAGGAGGCGGTGGGACTCCTGGCCGGTCGCCGGGGAAGCTTCGTCCTCGCGGGCGGAACCGATCTCCTGGTCCGGATGAAGCGGGGCGAGCTCGCGCCCGAGAACCTGATCTCCCTCCGGCTGGTCCCGAACCTCTCCTCGATCCGCGAAGAGGGCGGGTTCCTCCGGCTGGGCGCCTGCGTCACCCATCGGGCCATCGAGCGCTCCCCGCGGGTCCGGGCCCTCTTCCCGGCCCTGGCGGACGCCGAGGAGAGCCTCGGGTCCATCCAGGTCCGGAACCTCGGAACCATCGGCGGCAACCTCTGCAACGCCGCCCCTTCGGCGGACACGGTTCCTCCCCTCGTGGCGCATGAGGCCGGCCTCCGGCTCTTCGGACCCGAAGGGGAGAGGCGCGTTCCGCTCGAGGCATTCTTCGCCGGCCCGTGTGGGACGACCCTGAAGCCGGGAGAGCTTCTGACGGAGATCGAGCTCCCGGTGCCGCCGCCCCGGACCTCCAGCGCGTACCTCAAGCTCACGCGCCGCTCCTGCATGGAGCTCCCGCTCCTGGGAGCGGCGGTCCGGCTCTCCCTGGATCCGGACGGGACCATCCTCGACGGCAAGATTGCCCTCTCCTGCGCGGGCCCGGTCTGCCTCAGGGCGAAGAAGGCGGAGGCGCTCTTCCCCGGAGCCCGGGTGGAAGACGACTTTCTCGAGGCGCTCGGCAGGGCGGCCTTGGAGGAGGCGAGCCCGAGGGAGAGCTTCCGGTGCAGCGCGGAGTACCGCCGGGAGATGATCCCCGTCCTCGTCGGGCGGGCGGTCCGCCGGTGCCGGGAACGCATTCTGCAAACCGGGGGAGATCCCGCTTGAAGAGGATTTGGTTCACCCTGAACGGCGAGAGCGTCTCGGCCGAGGTCAAAGCGAACACCCTCCTCGTCGACCTCCTCCGGGACCACTTCCATCTGACCGGCACGAAGATGGGGTGCGGCTACGGCGAGTGCGGGGCGTGCACCGTGCTCCTGGACGGCGCGAGCGTCAACTCGTGCCTGGTCCTGGCCTGCCAGGTCGCCGGCCGGGAGGTGCTCACGGTGGAGGGGCTCTCCGGAGGGGAGGGCGAGCTCCACCCCATCCAGAAGGCCTTCGTCGCGCACGGGGCGGTCCAGTGCGGCGTCTGCACGCCGGGGATGGTCATGTCGGCCAAGGCCCTCCTGGACGAGAACCCCCGGCCCGGTGAGCGGGACGCGGTCAAGGGGATTGGCGGGAACCTCTGCCGCTGCACGGGGTACAAGAAGATCGTCGAGGCGGTCCTCTCGGTCCGGGAGGAAGAAGCGTAGGAGGAAGGGCCTTGGAATTCTCGGTCGTGGGAAAGAGACTTCCCCGCATCGACGCGGTCGACAAGGTGACCGGCCGGGCCCGCTACACCACGGACCTCTCCCTTCCCGGCGTGCTCTTCGGCCGGATCCTCCGGAGCCCCCACGCCCACGCCCGAATCGTGAAGATCGACACGGCCCCCGCGAAGGCGCTCCCCGGCGTCCGCGCCGTCATCACGGCCGAGGACACTCCCGGG
>JACRCS010001081.1 GCA_016218905.1 Deltaproteobacteria bacterium | reverse complement strand
CTCATGCCCGGCTGGAACTGAAATGGATTCATCTTCACGGCAACCCTCCTCTGCGAGCGTTGCCTCGGATTCTACGCGCTGAGTGTGACAGGATCTGTCACACTCCCGCCCCCGGCGGAAGATTAGCGCTAATCAGGAAACGGAAAGGAGAGCAGACATGGTGCGCGGAGCAGTGATCGCCCTCGCGGCGCTTTGCGCCTTCAGCTTTTCGGGTGCCGTGGGACAAGAGACTCCGCCGGAGACCGCGGCCCCGCCGGGGCCTCGGTACGAGATCCTACCCATGGGAGAGCCGCTCCAGGTCGGGCAGCTCCGCTATTCGGTGAAGCGGGCGTACTGGGACGCCGTCGTCGAGAGCCCCACGGGGGAGACGGTCGAGTATCTTATCGTGGAGGTGAGCGTGCGGAACCTGAGCGCCGAGCGCCTGCAGATCCCGCCGTTCAAGATGTACGACGACCAGGGGGAGCTCTACGAGCCGAGCTACGCGAAGCTCGTCTTCCCCAAGATGTCCCTGGACCCTGGCGAAGAGGAGCGCGGCCGGGTGTTCTTCCTGGCGCCCAAGGACCGCAGCTACTGGTTCATCGCCTCGGGCGAGTTCCGCTCCGGCCAGTTCGCCCTCGTGGCCCTGGAGCCCACCGAACCGGTCGCGTAGGGAGCGAGGGACTCCGGTGTCCGGAGTCCGGATTTCGAAGCCTCCTAGATCTCCTCCCGCCGGAACCGCTGCCAAATCTCCCGGATCTGCGGCGGCTGCGCGAGGTAGAGGAACCGGTTCGCCTCGGCGAGCCAGCGCAGGCGCTCGAGGGGAGGCACCGCGAGCCACCGCCGAATGGCGTCGTCGTCGGGGATAGACAGCGCTCCTCGCCCCTGGGGTCGGGGCCGCTGAAAGCGCTCACGGCTCATGGGATCGCTTCAGCCGCAGGAGGGCGTCCCGGTCCGCCCGGTCCTGCTCCCGGCCGGAGACTTCCTTCAGCGCGATGAGATCGTCGAGGCCGAGGACGGGAAGCGCGACGTCCCCCAGCGCGATCTCGTGCCGCCGGCTCCAGAGCGCGCCGAAGTCGACCGGGAGCCCGATCAGGAAATCGACTGCCTCGTACGGTCTCGCCGGGTTATGAAACGGGAACGCGATCAGGTGCTTCTCGAGGATCCACCGCTCCCGGTTCTCGGGAACAAGGAGCTCTCGGGCGGGGACGGGCACGCTCGGCACGAAGCCCATCTCCTCCATCACGCCGAGCGCCGCTTCGAGGTTCTCGGGCTCGAGAGCCAGGATCAGATCGAGGTCCGCCGTCATCCGCGGCACGCCGTGCAGGTTCAGTGCGACGCCGCCGGCGACCAGGTAACGTACCCGCCTCTCCCCGAGGCGCCGGAAGAGTTCCGTGTAAAACATCCGCGAATTGTAGAGCGGGCGCGAGGTTGCGACAAGGGGCGGAGCGGATGCTGAGACGGGCGCCACTCCCGGCGAGCGCCTAGGTCTTGACGGCGCCGGAGCCATTGTCGTCCGATTTGCCAACTGGCCGGGATGGAAGCTGCCCGTGCCGGGATCACGACCCGAGGGATCGTCGGGGCCACTCGACGGAGGGGGCTGCCCCTCCGGTTACCGTCGTCCCATTCCCTGGCACGAACCCGACCGATCTTTCTTCGAGCCCAATTCTCCGAGGACGGGCTCTCCGTGGGGACCGCGATCCCCAAGGCCCGTCCCCCGGTGCTCGCGTTCTCTGATTCCGCTCCGATCCTGCCTTCCCCCGCTCCGACCAAGAACATTGCAGCGGCTCTTCTTCGTCTTGTTTCCATGCTCTTAGAGTAGACGCGTCTCCGCGCTTTCGCCGTTAAGCCTTCCCACAGAATGGAAAAGTATTGTTACAGGCGAGGGAGGAGCGCTTGATGTTTCTTTACACTGGGGTCGAGGTGGGCGCTGATTGTTTGCGGGGCGTAACTGTGAGGCAGGACTTCCGGGTGCTCTGGAAGCGTCAGCGTGGGAGCGGGACGGCGGCGGGAGCCTCGACCCTCAGGAGCGAAGCGAGCCTTTCCAGCGTATTCGGCCCGATGCCGGGTACCTGGAGGAGATCCCCGGTCTCGCGAAAGGGGCCGTTCTCTTCCCGGAAGGCGAGCACGGCGGACGCCTTCTTCGGGCCGATCCCCGGCAGCGCCGTCAGATCGTCCGCGGTCGCGCGGTTGAGCTCCAGCGGGGTTCCGAGGAGGAGGCCCTGCCAGCCTCCGATCGGCCGCAGGAGCGTGCCGGCCGGCCCGAGGACGCGTCCCTCCGCCCTTGGAGGGACGCCGGCTTCACCGGCGGGCGACCAGAAGAGACGAGGCTCGGAGGAGAGGGCATAGACGGCGGTGGGCGGGGCAGGGCGAGGGGGGAAGAGGGACGAGGTCGAAGAACGTCCGGTGCTTCCCGATGCTCTTCTTGAGCAGGATCTCGAAGCTCGCCTCGGCTCCCTCGTAGAGGTAGCCCTCGTCCTCCAGCTTCTTCATGCTCTCGAGGACCTCGACCGCGATGTCGCTCCCCTCCTCGAGTCGGATCCCGAGTCGACAGAGGTCAGAGACCGAGAAGAATCCGAAGCCGATCCTCTACGGCCTCCATGGTCACGGGAGTGACGCCACCGGTGCGCCGTGTCAGGCGTTCCTTCGCGACGGACCGGATGTCTTCGCACTTGATGAAACTCGGTTGGCTAAGGCCGCCCTCGGGCGGGACGAGGGGTACGTGAAACGGCACCCTCTTGGCCTTGGAGGTGATCGGAAGCAGGACGACCAGTCCTGACGGTCCTTCATTGAAGGGATCCACCGAAACGACCAGGGCGGGCCGGTGCCCCGCCTGCTCGTGACCCCGTGTGGGGTTCAGATCGACGAACCAGATGTCTGCCCGCGAAGGGCCGGAGGAGCTCATCCGGAACGCTCTCCATCCCCGAGGGTTGCGTCCCACGCACGGCGTTCCGAAAGCTCTTCCTGCCAGGCGGCCTCATCTTCCCGAAGCGCGGCAAAAGCGGCATTCGCGTCTTCGAGGAAGCGGTGTCGTCGGTACTCCTCGATCGCCCTCTCGAGGACGGCCTGCATGGTGATGCCGTCACGTGCTGCGATCTCTCGCAGCACTCGTTTCGATGCCTCCGGAATTCGGACGGGTGTGCTCGGTACTCCCATCATGCCTCCTTGTAGTGCCCTTGCACTACAAACCAGGATACCAAGAGGGGGGCGGTCCGTCCACCCCATGGAAGTACCTGTGCGAGGGCATCCGGGAGGGGATGCCGGCCGGTTTGGCAGGCTTGAGCGCAAGGGCGTCGTTCGTTCAGGCGCTGAGTCCGAGCGAGGAACTCGCGAGAGCCAAAGCTCAGTGCTTACGTGAACGCTGACAGCCCCGTGATGGCGTGCCCGATGAGGAGCGTGTGGATCTCGTGGGTGCCTTCGCTATTCTCAATTCTAAAGAACAGAAGCGTCGGAAAGCACCTCACGTGGAGTCCTTCTCGGTGTATTCTTGTTCGGGGAGCGGGGCGGGACATCCTTACTTTATTACTTGTTCAAGAGTACGCCGGGGCCGGGGAGACATGAGCTTCGGTGTCGAGGAGGATCGTCCCGTCCCTCGCCCGCGTCTATCGTCATGCTCCATCCTACGCTATGATCGAAGTGCCGACGGTACCCGTTCTCGGGAGAGGAGCTGTCCGCGATGGAAGCGTTGTACGACAAGGATTTCTTGAAATGGACGCACGAGCAGGCCGAGTTGCTGCGGGCGGGGAAGCTCACGGAGCTGGATGCACTGCACTTGGCAGAGGAAGTGGAAAGCATGGGCAAGAACGATCAGCGCGCGCTACGCGCTACCGTTCGAAACATCCTCGTCCACCTTCTCCTGCTCGGCTTCTCGCGCTCGACCGAACCCCGTCCTCACTGGCGGGAGGAGATCGTGACGTTCCGCGCCGATCTGCTCGACTTGTTGGAGGACAGCCCAAGCCTTCAAGCGCACGTCCAAGCGGCCATGGAAAAGGGATGGGAACAGGCGCGTAAGATTGCGGAAGCTCGCTTGGCGGAATACGGCGATCCCGCGGACTGGCTCCCGGTGCGCTGTCCCTACACCTGGGAGCAGATCAAGGACGCGGCGTTCTTCCCCGGCCGGTGACTGGCGGCCGGGCGAGGGACTGAGGCTTCCGGAACCCGCGGCACCTCCGCCCGGGTGAGGCGGATTTCAGGTCGGAGTCCGACGTCCGGTCTCCGGAGTCGGGGAGTCCACATCTCGGGTCTCCGGAGTCCGGACTCCCGGACTCCGGACTCGCCTCAGTTGAACGCCGACAGGCCCGTGATGGCGTGCCCGATGAGGAGCGTGTGGATCTCGTGGGTGCCTTCGTAGGTGTAGACGCTCTCGAGGTTGCAGAGGTGGCGCATCACGTGGAACTCGAGGGAGATGCCGTTGGCGCCGAGGATGCTCCGCGCCTCCCGGGCGATCCGTAACGCTTCCCGGACGTTGTTGCGCTTCGCCAGCGAGATGTGCTCGGGCCTCGCCCGGCCCTCGTCGTGCAGCCTCGACACCCGCAGGGCGAGGAGTTGCCCTTTGGTCAGCTCTCCCAGCATGTCCACGAGCTTCTCCTGGGTGAGCTGAAAGCCCGCGATGGCGCGTCCGAACTGCGTCCGCCCTTTCGCGTACGCGAGGGCCGTCTCGTAGCACGCGGAGGCCGCTCCCAGCGCCCCCCAGGCGATTCCCAGCCGGCCCTCGTTGATGGAGCCGAGCGGCGCCTTGAGGCCGAGGGCCGCCGGCAGCCGGCTCTCCTCCGGCACGACCACGCCCTCGAGGAAGAGCGTCGCCGTGGTCGAGGCGCGCAGGGATAGCGTCTTGCGGATGGGGCGGGACGAGAAGCCCGGAGTCCCCCGCTCCACGAGGAAGCCCCGGATCCCCTCCTCCGTCCGAGCCCAGACGACCGCCACGTCGGCGATCGTGCCCTGGGAGATCCACCGCTTCACGCCGTCGAGCCGCCAGCCTTCCCCCTCCCGCCGCGCGAAGGTTTTCATCG
>JACRCS010001078.1 GCA_016218905.1 Deltaproteobacteria bacterium | reverse complement strand
GTGCCGGAACCCGGCGCCGAAGAGGAGGGAGCCATCGAGGAGTCGGTGGTGACGGTCGGAAAGCAGCTCACGCCCAAGCTCTTCGTGAGCTATGGCCGGGCCCTTTTGACCGGGGAGAACCTATTCAAGGTGCGTTATGAGCTCTCGAAGAAGTGGACGATCGAGACGCAAACCGGCGGGCAGACGAGCGGGGTGGACCTTTACTACCAGATCCAGTTCGACTGACCTCCTCGGGCGAGAGAGGGCGGAAGCCCGGGTGTCGGAAGAGCTTGGGTCCGGCTGTCGGGTGAGGAGGGAAGACGGCGGGTCCGAGATCGATGTCCCGGACCCGCAGATCCGGTGAAGCTATCTCGGATGCCGCTGTTGGCCTTGCCCCTGCTCGGCCGTCTACTGTGCCTGCTGCCCCGCACTCTCAACCTTCTCGCCGAGCTCGTCGAGGAGCTTACGCGCTTCGGCCTCACCCCCGTGGGCGGCACTGCGGAGCTGCCCTACGATCCGGTCATACAGCTGCGTCGCCTCGCCTCGGCCAGACTCCTTCTGCTTGGCCTGCCGCAGGTCCTGGACGCCCGCGTCGCGAAGCTTTCGGACGGCGTTCGCGATCGTTCCGGCGGCCTTTTCGCCGGTCTGCTGGAGAGCCTCGGTGAGTTGGGTGAGGGTGCTCCCGAGTTCTCCACCCGACGGATCGTCAATCCCACTCGGCTGGTTGGTGGCGGTGGCGTCGATCCGCTGTACGCCGGGGACAGGCTCGCTTGACCCGACCAGACTAGAGCGTCCGTGGGCGGCGGGTGGCGCGGCTGGGCTCGAGGCGGACATCGGTGCGGCCGTGCGGCTGACGCAGAGGAGAGAGCGATCGTGAGAGAAGAAGGCGCATCCAACGCTGCACGGCTGGTGGAGGTGGGCTGGGTGATCGCCGGCTCTCTGGAACAAGCGCACCGGGAGGCGCTCGCGCAAGCGAGGGCTCGTGTGCTCGAGCTGGTCCGTCGGAGCTTCCCCGCATTCGAGTGGCGCATGCCCGTCGTGGATCTCGGAGCACCTCTCCGACGAGGCCCCGAGGAACCGGTGAAGCTCTTGGAAGAGGGGCTTCGCGAGAGGGAGCGCCGCGGTTGGGACTTCGTGCTCGTCGTGACGCGCACCGGCCTGAGGAGCTACTACAGGCCGTTGCACTGGCGGCACCTTGCAGAGCCCTCGGAGTGGCCGGCCTTCAGGGTGCGCCGGAGCGCCGGCACCTGGGAGGGTTACGTCGCCACGACAGATGCGAACAAGATGCGGAACGCTCCGACTGTGGCCGACCTGAGAACGATGCCGGATATCGACGTCGTGGTGTTCGAGTTCTACCAGGTCACGCCCGAAGATCTCGGTCCCGCAAGCGTCGCCCGTTCGCGAATCCGTCGCCGGATCCGCGGTTGCAACGCTACCGGATTGCCGCACGCTTAGGCCATGTCTGGTCCCGCGGAGACGCCTTGCGGCCTGAGTGATTGTCGGAGGGGTGTAGTGCGTCCGACGGGACGCTCCAGATGGCCGGCGTTCCGGGCGCTACGTAGCGCAGCGTTCCCAGGTCGGCGGGAGCTCGCGAAACGGTGCCTGCTGAGTTCGGCGGGCGCCGTTCGGCGCCCCCTCCTCCGGGGCTTTCTCTGGCATCTTCTCTTCCTCGCCGGGATCCAGCCCGTCTCCCCGTCGCGGGCGTCGTCCGTGTGTGAGCCGGAGGGCCTCCGAGAACTGGAGGCAGCGCACCGTGGACGAAGCGGCGTCTATGTGCTCGAGGGGGCGGAGGAAGCGCTCTCGGCACGCGCGTGGATGGTCGCGAACGCCCGCCGAACTCTGGACATTCAAGCCTTCATCTGGAGACTCGACCGCGCCGGCGCACTCTTGGCGGACGCGCTCGTCCGCGCGGCGGAACGCGGCGTACGAGTGCGGATTCTCCTAGACGGCTTCGGCCCCAAGCCTCCGGTGGAGTTCCTCGCCGCGCTCTCCGGACACCCAAACCTGGAGACGCGAATCTACTACCCCATCGGGACCGGACAGCTCGGCTGCCTCGACTTCGGCCTGGAGTTCCTGTTCCGCTTCAGCGAGCTGAACCATCGGATGCACAACAAGAGCTTTCTCATGGATGGGCTCGTGGGCATTGTCGGGGGCCGTAACTTCGCCGACGAGTACTTCAACTGGAGTCTCGATTTCAACTTCAAGGACCGCGACGCCTTCCTGGTCGGGCCCGTCGTCAGAGAGATGGAAGAGACCTTCGACGGCTACTGGACGAGTGCTCAGGCGACCCCCGTCTGGGCATCCCGGCCGGCTTCCCCGAAGCCTGCCGGCGTGACGGAGGAGGGCGCCGAAGGCCCGGCAGAGATGAGCAGGGCGGGGAACCCCGCCCGGGTCCGGGGAGACACGTTGGAGGCCCTTCAAGGGAGCTTCTGCACGGCTCTCGAAGGTCTCGTCTGGACCGAGGTGCGGTTCGTGGCGCCCGCAGCATCCAGGTTCTTTTCCGGCCGGTCCGCTTTACGGACTCGATCCGTTGCGAGCTGCTCCACCGGAAGAGCCACGTGCGGATCACCATGGTCCAGATGCCGCCGATGAACACGCCGCAGTTCGACTGGAATCAAGTAGTCGATGCCGAGGAAGCCTCAGCCGGTTCCGCCGGTCTATCAGCCGGAAGTTGGAGCGGAGGCGGTCTGGTGGGCCGCGCACCACCACCGGCGGGAGGTCTGGGTCGGACTGCCCACCGTCAAGGCCATGTGGGGCAACAAGATCGCCCCGGGGCTTCTCGATCTGTACCTGGCCCGCAAGGCGGTCGAAGGCCAGCAGAGGTCCGAGGTCGGACGACCGCGCCCGGCCTTTCAACCTCTGGGCCCCCGTGCCCGGCCCCTTCGCGGCGCGGGTCGTTCGGAGCGGGCGCGAGGAACTGGAACCTGCAGTTCTGGGCATCGAGGCACAAGTGGGCGCTCCTGCGAACCTCGGCGCGTCCCGATCTGCGGATCGCGTCTTCGCGCCGCAGTAAGCGGCCTGGACGGGGATGCTCCGCTCGGAGATGAGCCGAACCGACCCGGACGATGGCGCCGCGGTCTCGAGGCAGCATCCGGCGGAGCGCGGCCCGCGTGCCGTAGACGTACCCGAGGTATGTGACTTAGTTCACGCGTCGGAAGCCTCCGGGTTCATGTCCGTGAAGACCGAGAAGACGGAGGTCATCGCGTTATTCACCCAAACGTCGATCAGGCCGAACGTCTTCTCCACCTCTTCCGCCGCCCACTCGACCGGCCGGGCTCTGCCACATCCACGAGCAGCGGCAGAGCCTCGCCCCCGAGCTCTCCGACCCCTCGGGCTGCCTCGCCGAGCCTCTCCTCGCCTCTGGCCAGGAGTCCCAGCCTGGCACGCCTACACGCGAAGGCACGCAGTTTCATACACCGGCGCCAAAGGGGTTCCCTGGCCCCGCCGGGGGCCTGCCCTGGTCAATACCATGGCCCCCGACAAGGGGTCCCTGGCGGAGGCTTTCGGATACGAACTCGGGCCATTCGGGGATTTTGCGCTCTACTGCCGGAGAGCGTAGCTATCTTGATGTGAGATATCTTGTTCGCTATGGGAGGTGAAGCTATGGCGAGAGCTTACAATAAAGCCGTATTTGGGATCTTTCCGAGTAGGGAAAAGGCTCACAAAGCTGCAGAGGAGCTCAGCAAGGCCGGATTCCGCAAAGAAGATATTTCCATGATGTACCAGGAGAACCCGGGTTCGAAGGACCTCGCCTTCGAGAGGCACTCCAAGGCGCCGGAAGGGACCACGGCGGGCGGGGTAACGGGCGCGGTCGCGGGAGCGGCGTTCGGCTGGCTCGTAGGCGCGGGCACCCTGGCCATCCCGGAATTGGGGCAGTTCGCCGTGGCGGGGCCACTCGTGGCTGCGCTCGCGGGATGTGGAGTAGGCACGTCGCTGGGAGGCCTCGTCGGCGCGCTCGTGGGGGCCGGAATGCCGGAGTACGAGGCGAAGCGCTACGAGGGCCGCTTGAGGAAAGGCGGCGTGCTCCTCTCGGCTCACTGCGACGACCACGAGTGGCGCAAGCATGCTCTCCAGGTGCTCCGGATGAACGGCGCCGAAGAGATCTCTTCGGAGTCCGAGGAGAAGGCGGACTACGCCGTGGGCGCCAAGCCCGTCGAGCGTGGGCACGAAGGAAGGCAGTGGTGAGCTGATCCCTCTGGGCGGAGCGGCCCCTCTCCTTGGTCCGGGCTCGTCCCCCGCGGCTAAGCGCCCCCTGGGAAATGGGTCCGGAGCCGGAACTCGCCATCCCCCCGCGCCCGCAGAAGGATGCCGGGCTCGTTGGGCTCTGTAATCAAGGCGTTCTCGGTCTCTCGCCCCGAATCCTCTCCCTTACCCAGAGGTCGACACAAACCTGGCTCCTTGGCGGCTTTTTCGGCCTCGGCGAGCCCCTTCGAGACCGGCGAGCGCGAGCGTGTATGAGATCGCCTGATGTTTGTTCATCGTCTACCTCCCGGATCTCGTCACCCGCACTCCAATGGCGAGTGGGGCCGACTGACGGACGTGTCGGCGCTGCGCTGAGATCGTAGGCAGCCGCGTCTGTCTCGGCCATTATCCGGCAAGCCACTTCTCCTTCCTGGGGGAGGATTCCCGGCGCCGGAAAGCCGGCGCCGAGGATTCCCGTAGCCGGGAATTCAAGGAAGGGCAACCCCTTTTCGCCCGGAACCGCTGCTTGCACGACGAGGGGGGTGCGTCACGACGAGGGCTCGCGGGCCCGTCCCACTCCGCTGCCCTGCCAGGGCCAATGCCCCTCCAACTCCGTTTCGAGAGTCATACTGAGGAAGGTAGTGACATAGATTTTTCGGTCGGCAGAGGAGTCCCGAGGCGCGGGGCCACGGAGGGATACGCCGCCGTACACGGCGGAACCCGGATGGCACTAGCGGATGAACTCGCGGCGGTCGAGGTGGCCGGTCCGCGTCTTTCTTCCTTCTTTCGATTCTTGGTTGGTACCCATGGTCCCCTCCGGTTCCGGCCGACGCCGGTCACCGCCACTCGTATCCAGAGCGATTTGGGCCACAGGTTCTGACGCCCCGCTCTCGCGAGCCCTGATCAGCCAGAGCAGCCCTACAGGAAGACTCAGTTCGGAGGTCGACCATGAAATCCATCGCCATTCTCACCGCTCTCGTCGCCGTCCTCGGAACCAGCGTCGCCGTTCTCGCGGCCGATCCCTGCGGCTGCGGAACCCCAGGACCGCAAGGAGGAGAGCCTGCAGGCCACGTCCTCGAGCGGAACCCGCAACACCTACGAGAGGGAGTTCAATCAGAGCGATCTCGGCCACCAGTTCTGAGTAGGCGGCCTCGGCAACGCAGCAGGCCGGTGGAGGTTCAGCCATGAGGCGCTTGGCCCTGCTCAGTGTCCTCGTGGCAGGGCTCGGATACGGACCCGTTGCCCTCGCGGTCGACCGGTGCGCATGCACGGGCGGGGCGCCGCCCGCGACGACGACCGCGGCGTCTTGCTGCTCAGCCAGTTCAAGGGCGCTTCCCGGGAGTTGGCCGAGGCGCTGGTCGTCAACCCCTACGACAACGAGCAGTGCGCAGCCGCGATGCACCTCGCGCTGACGATGTCGCCGGCCGAGCAGCGGGACCGGATGAGGCTCATGCGGGGGCTCATCGGTGAGTTCAACGTGTACCGCTGGGCCGGCCGGATGCTCCTCGACGCCGCGACCATGCGGAAGAGAGAGCGTCTGCTCCGAAGCTCGGAGGGACGGACGACCGCTTGACGGGCCCGAAGTGACGCTGGAGCAGGCTTCTACCGGTGCCGCTTCCCGACGCCGAGCGCCCTGCCCAGCGCGGCGGCGAGTCCCATGGCGAGGATGCTCAACATGGCTCCCATCTTCGCCTCCGCCTGAAGCCTGGGATCGGTGAAGGCCTCGCCCGCGACGAAGAGCGCGACCGTGAAGCCGATCCCGGCGACGAGGCCCGCCAGGAAGAGCTCCCGCTTCCCCATGCCTTCCGGCAGGGGAAGACCCATCAGATGTCCCACCAGGCCGAGGAAGTAGATCCCCAGCGTCTTCCCGACGACCAGACCGCCCAGCACGAGCCACGTCCCCGGGCCGGCGGTCGACACCTGGACGCCGGCGTTCGCGAGGCCGAAGAGGAACAGGCCGAAATCGACGATCAGCTTCCACTCGTGCTCGAACCGGGCGAGGGTCGAGGTCTCGCGGGGACTCTCCTCGAAGAGATGGGCGCGCTCGCGCGTCGGGTGCGGCAGGAAGGGAACGACGAACGTCAAGGCGAGCGCCGGGTGGAGGTGGGCCTGGAAGAGCCCGGCCCAGCTCGGGACGCCGCCGAGGAGCAGGTAGGGCCAATAGCTCCGGGCGCCCCGGTGCCGGAGCGTGTAGGCCGCCACCGCGCCGACGAGCGTGAGCAGGAGCCATGCCGGCTCCGCCGGCCGTTCCGGGTCGCCGTAGAAGAGCGCGATGATGACGAGGCCGACGGCGTCGTCCGCGATGGCGAGGAGAAGAAGGAAGGCGATCGCGGGATGGCCCCGCCCGAAGACGATCCGGGCCGCGAGCCACGCCAGCGCGATGTCCGTCGCCGTCGGGATTCCCCAGCCGCGTGCGAGCTCCGGGGACCCGAGGAGGTCGTTCAGCCCGAGGTAGACGCCGACGGGGCCGACCACGCCGCCGACGGTAGCGAACAGCGGGTTCACGGCCTTTCGGATCGGGTTGAGGTCGCCCCCGGGCAGGCAGCTTTGCGTGATCTCCACGGCCGCGATCCCGAAGAAGAAGGCCATGAAGATCTCGTTCACGAGGAAGTGGAAGGAGAGGCCGGCGAGGAAGTCCCCATGCAGGAACGACTCGTAGCCATCGTGGTCCACGTTGGCCCACACGAGGGCCGCCACGACCCCGAAGACCAACGGAACCGAGAACTCCCGCAGGAGCTCGATCCTGTTCCTCACGGGTACCCCGTCGAGGCGAGGCAGGAGCGAGCCTCGGGCGCTTGATGCCTGCAGACCTTGAGTCTTTCCGAGGCCCCTCTCGAGCAAACCTGGGTCGGCACGGCCGGGCGTCTCCTCCCGCGCAAACGCTTGCGCATCACGAGGAGATGGGTCGTCCTGAGACTCGCGGAGCCGTCCGGCGCCTCATGCACGAAGTCATCCAGACGCTCTCGCGCACGGGCCTGTACCCGAGCCGCTCGTAGAGCCGCCTCGCAGCCGCGTTGTCCTTTTCTACGGCGAGCTCGACGAATCGCATACCCCGTCGCCCCGCCTGCTCTTCGGTGCCGTGGACGAGCGCGGACGCGATGCTGGCGCGTTGAAAGGGCGGGATCACTCGCAAGGCCCAGAGCACAGCTACGCTCTCGTCGGCCTTCGCGGAGAAGTCACTGCACCGCCTTCACCCGCACCGTCGGCAGGAGGTTCGCCGTCAGGTCCACGGTGCTCCGGGTCACCGTGCTGAACCCCACGGCCTGGGAGATTGTGCAGGGCACGTTCGCGGAGTCGAAGGGCGCCGTTCCCGGCGCGTTCACCTTCAGCTCCGCGATCTCCAAGTCCCCTCCCGCGGGAATGGCGGGCTCCTCGGGCGTCGCGACGGCGATATTCACCACCCGCCCGGTGACGCTGCCCGAGACGGTCTTGCTCGGGCTCGTGAGGCCCCCGCCGGCAGTCAACGCCTCCGGGGCGATCGTATTGCTCCCGGGTACCGTCGCCACAGTGGTCCCTTCCGGCAGCGTAGCCGAGAGGGTGACTGCCTGGACTGGGGCGTCCAAGGCACCGCCGTTGGCGCTGCGGACGCTGAAGGAGACCGAGTTGTTTGCCCCGAGCTTGCCGTCGTCGAAGCGGCCGCTCCCGCCCCCACCGTCGCCGCAGCCGGCGACGAGGAGCGCGATCGCGCACCACAGGGACAACCACCTCTGCGTGTATCTCATGGCAACAGCTCCTTCCTCTCAAGCTCCTCTCGGGGAGAGGGTGGACGTCCTTCCTACAGAGGTTCCCCGGTCGACAGCTTCATGATCGTCACGACGTCGTGGAGGTCGACCTTCCCGTCGGGCGCGGAGTGCCCGCCGACCACGGGGCCGACGTCGAGCCGGCCGAGTTGCTCCGCAGTCGGGGCTCTTCCGTCCTTGCAGAGCTCGAGCGCCTCGTCGGAGTCGAGCTTCGAGAAGGGCGCCGCGGTGGCCGTGAAGTTGCCGGCCGCGACATCGGCGCCGTTCACCGTCACCCGGACGAAGGGCGGATCGAACGCGATCCCGTCCTCGTGCGGGGTGACCTGGTACATGGAGTCGAGCAGCCCGGAGACGACGAACTCGCCCGCGGCGTTCGTGAACACCGGCGCGGGTTTCGATCCGGCAAGGCTCATCGGCTCCACCTCGACCCGCACCGCGTCGACCGGTGCGCCCGCGGCGTCCCTGATGGTCCCTCTGATCGCGAAGGTGGGGGCCGCCGGCGCCTCCCCGATGTCGATCGGGATCTTCGCCGTGACGAGCACGTCGTTGGAGAACTGGGGCCCGAAGTCCACGCCGTCCACGGGGACTTGACCCCGCGTGTTGACGAACTTGATGGTGGCGAAGTCGTTTAGCTCTCCGTTGACGCGGATAAGGCAGTCAAACCGCCGGGCGACGCTGATGTGGATCGGGGTACCCGCGGCGACCTGATAGGCGTGGTTGTACTGGCCGTAAGGCGGCACACCCAGGGGGCGTCCGTCCCACCCGATGATGAGGACGTCCACGCCCACCGGGAACGTGATCTCGGTGCAGTTGTAGGCGCCGTTGAGGACCCGCAACAGGATCGTCTGGCCAGCCTGTGCCTTGATCGGGACTTGGGTGCCCTCTATCCCGCTGTTGAGCGCCGCGGGGATCGTGATGTCCCGGGGGATCTCGCCCACACCCCCTTTATGGGCTGGGACAGGGACGCCGGTGACGAACCAATAGTCGGCGTTGAAGTCGTTGAAGGCGAAGAAGTCGTCGGGGCCGACGCCTCCGCCGGCGTTCCCGTGGAAGTTGTCGTTCACGCCCGGCACGTCGCCGTGCTTCGGGTAGGTCGCGCGCGCGTTCGGGGCGAGGTCGCTCCACACCGAGTCCCGGTCGTCGAACACCCAGAGGGCCTCCACGTCGTAAGTGACAGTCATCGCATGGGGGTCCGTCAGGAACTTGAGCGCTGCCGGCAAGGTCGGGTCGTTCGCCAGGGGATCGGGCGAACGCACGTCGTTGCCGTTGAAGCCCGGGAACACCGAGCTGAAGTCGGTCACCTGCCCGAACTTGTTCGTCGCCGTGCGGAGGTTCGCCGCCGTGCGGCGCTTGCCGTCGCGGCCGGCGCCGATCGGGGCGCCGAGGAGCTGGGTCGCGAAGTAGGCGTCCGGCGCCTCGATCACGAGGAACCCGTAGAGGCCGAACTCGAAGTGCTGCATGGTGTTACGGTGGCAGTGGTAGAAGTAGCTCCCGATGAAGTTCGGCTGGAACTGGTACCTGTAGTGGCCGATCTCGATCGAGCAGTGGCCGACGCCGTCGTTCATGGGCGTCGGCTCGATGCCGTGCCAGTGAATCGTGTGGGGCGGCGGCCCGTGCCCCTGGGTGTCGGCGTGGAAGATCGCGCCCCGGGGGATGCGGATCGTCGGGCCCGGGAAGGTCCCTACCGCGGCGGGGATGTCCCCGTCCCGGATGAGGAAGAACATGAGCTCCTTCGCGCCGTCCCAAGTGGGGATCTTCAGACCGTGCATCAGGTCGGGCTTTATGGTGTTGGGTGTGCTCGGCCCCTTGAGGAGGCCGGCCGCGGCCATGACCTCGGGGACGGGGTTCGTGGGGACCACGTGGTCCGGCGTCTCCGGGCTCGCCGTGGGGGGGTCGAACATCTTGCAGAACATCCCCTCCATCCCGGCGACGGACCAGCGGGCGACTCGGTGGGCAGGGCTCTGGAAAGACATGGCAGCGCTCCTCTGCTAGCGTCGACTCAGACGGTGTGGCCGGTCATGTCCGGCTCGATCCCCGGCGCCGGGCCCGTCTCGCTCATGCCGCGGATGTTGCGGTACATCATCTCGAAGTCCTCATCCATCGGGAAATCCATGAAACCCGGCGTGTTCCGGTCCCCGGTGAAGTAGATCCCGGAGATCAGGCCGCAGTTGTAGTTGCCGCCCTGGGCCGTTTGGCTCGGCTCGGAGTGGTCGTGCATGGGGTAGCACAAAGGCGACTGCCGCTGCTTCAGGTCGATGCTCGTGCCGTCGATCCTCTCGGCCACGTCCTGGCCCGGTTCCGGGAAGTAGAGGGTGAACTCCTCGATCGGCGGCCAGACCGGCGGGGCGGCGGGGTCTTCGGGCTGACCCCGGCGGCGCCGCCGTCTACCCTCGTCGGGTAGACCGATGCCCCTGAGGTTTGGGATGCTCGGGGGACGCATGAAGGGGATCGAGTAGTCCACCCGGTCCATCGGCTCGATGTTGAAGGTGTCGAGCCACAGCGGATTCTCCTGGACGACGCCGTTCTTGCTCGTCACGTAGAAGTGGTTCGCGTGGAGGTGCATGGCGTGGGTCCACAGCCCCGCGTTCAGGATGTGCACCACCACGGGCTCGCCGATCCGGCCCTGAGGCGTGATGGTTGGACTGAAGTGACCGAAGAAACCGGACTGCCCGTTGATCGTGAAGAACTCAGGGTTGTCGTTCTGACGGTTGTGGCTGAAGGGGCTCCGCAGGAAGCGCTGCATGAACTCCGCCGGGTCGTAGAGCTGCCCGGCCGGGAGGCTTCCGACCTTCTCAAAGAGGTTCGGGCTCGCCTGGTGGGTGATCCAGACATAGGTGCGGAACGGGGGGCAGTTCTTGACGGTGCGGCCCGCCAGGACCTCCGCCGCCGTGGCTTCCCGGTACCCGGGATTGTCGGGGTCACCGCCCCGCGCAGGATCCCAGATCCAGTCCCGGTCGTCGCCCTCGTGCCAGGCGAGGCCCGGGAAGTGTTCGGCGCTGCCGAAGTCGTCGTAGAGCCTCTGGACGGCCTCGGTGGGGTTGTCGTACGGGGTGAAGTTGTTCCCGCCGCCCGGCGGGGACGCCGGGTCGGGCATCACCACCAGCGCGCCATGGAGCCCCATCACCCGGTTCACCGGCGCGTTCAGGTTGTCGTAGTAGAGGAACGCGCCGAGCTGATTCGCCTGGAACGACCCGGCGACCGTCGCGCCCGGAGCGATCGGGCCGCTGTCGTAGATACCCGGGATGAAGAAGGCGTGTGGCTCGTCCAGGGCATTCGTGATCGTAAGGTCGATCGTGTCGCCCTTGGCGGCCACGATGGTCGGTCCGGGGTTCTCCACCGGGATCGCCGTGCCGCCGACGGATATCTGATACGTCCAGAAGTAGCACTCGGCGAGGTTGGGCGCCCCCGAGAGCCCGAGCTCGGCGAAGAGTGCCGGGTCCTGGTGGGTAACCATCCCTTTGATCATATCGGTGATGGTGATCGTGAGAGTCTGGGTCTCTGCCGCAAAGGCCCATCCGGCCCGAAGCCACGGGAGGCGGCTTCCCACGACGATGGTCGCGAGCCCCCCCATGCTCAGCTTCAGAAAGTCGCGTCTCTCCATCATCTCCTCCTTTCCAGGCCAACTTCGGCGGTGTGGCCACCGCGTCCACGTGGTGGGCGTCGAATCCGGCACTCTGCCCGACGCGGGGTTGCGAATTGCCCTCTTCAAGACCAAGCGGAGGTGCTCGGACGAGGGGCAGCTCGAAGGCTTCCGAAGGGACTAGGCAACAGCGTTACGCTAACTCGACGAGCTCGCGATCCCGCAAACGGGGTACTCCGAGATCTAAAGGCCAGTAGGACGGGAGGCGGGATGGCGGGCAGGGGCTTCGAGAGACTGCGCGGAGTGCCGGCTGAAGACCGATCGGGGCGAACTTGCTCGAGATCGAGCGGCCGCGGATCAGTCGGCGACGAGATGAAGTAGCCCGGCTCGGTGGCAATGCGGCTCGGAGGAAGGCGCAATGGGGATAAGACTTTGCACGTCCACCATCGCTCCCGAAACCGGTCGGCCGCCGGTCGAGAATCGAAGCGCGGTCCGGAGAACTCCCCGGACCGCTGCGGGCTCAGACACCGCGGTCCCGTTGCGGCCAGAGGATTCGGTGCAATTGGAGCTGGAGCCGCACGTCCAGGCGATCCTCGAGCAGCCAGGCGGCGAGGTCCGCAGGAGCGAGCCGGCCGGCGCACGGGGAGAAGCTGATCCGCACGCGCCCGAGGAGCCCGTTCCGCGCGGCCGTGGCGACGGCCCACTCGTAATCCGCCCGGTCCGTCAGCACGAACTTGACCTCGTCGGAAGGCTTCAGGAGCGCGAGGTTGGGCCAGTGCATCCGCTCGACCATTCCCGACCCGGGGCTCTTGAGGTCCATCACCACGTGTACCGACTCCGGAACCCCGTCGAGCGGGAGACTCCCGTTGGTTTCCAGGAGCACCCGGTATCCGGCCCGGCAGAGCTCCTCCAGGAGCTCCAGGCTCTCCCGCTGGAAGAGGGGCTCTCCTCCGGTCAGCTCCACGGTGTGAAGCCCTCTCGCCCGGACCGCTTCGAGAAGCGCGGAGATCGAGTAGGCGGCGCCGCCCTGGCGGGCGTAGCGCGTGTCGCAGTAGGCGCAGTCCAGGTTGCAGCCCGCCAGACGGACGAAGGTGCAGGGGTATCCCGCCCAATGGGATTCGCCCTGGATGCTGCTGAAGAGCTCGGAGACGGAGAGGTTCGCCATGGGACTCGTCGATCCGGGTGAGCAGACGGCAAGCGAAAGGAAGGGGCATTCTAGCCCGCGCCGCTGTCCCGGTCGAGAGGCCGGCGCGGGAGTGGCAGGGGGACCCTGCCCATCGCCCGGGCAAGACGAGGCGGTGAATTCTGGCAGCGCCGAAAAGGCTCGCAGTCGGCCGACTTTGGGCAAAAGGGTTTCCAGCCCCCTCCCGTCGGTGCTACGATCGCGCGGCTCGCGGGCTTGGCCCCTTTCCGTGCCCGAAGATCCCTCTCGGAGCTCGCCGGTAGGGGAACCGGGCCGCCGCAGTGCAGACGGTCCTACGCCCGCCTATCCTGAGGAGGGTCCTCTTTCATGATCGATCTCCACACCCATACGCTCTTCTCGGACGGGGTGCTGCTCGCTTCCGAGCTCATCCGGCGCGCGGAAGAAATGGGCCATCGGGCCATCGGCCTGGCCGATCACGTAGACATGGGCACGCTCGACTGGGTGGTCCCGCGCGTCGTCCGGGTGTGCGAGGAGAACAACGCGTCCCGGACCATTCGCGCGATCCCGGCCGTCGAGATCACCCACGTCCCTCCACGGCTGATCGGGCGGTGCATCGCGGAGGCGCGTGGTCTGGGCGCGAAACTCGTGGTCGTTCACGGCGAGACCGTGGTGGAACCCGTCGAACCGGGGACGAATCGGGCCGCCATCGAGGGTCGAGTCGACATCCTGGCCCACCCGGGGCTGCTCACGCCCGAGGAGGCTCGCCTGGCGGCCGAGAACGGAGTCTGCCTAGAAATCTCGGCCCGAAAGGGGCACTGTCTGACGAACTGGCACGTGGCCCGGCTGGCGCGGGAGGCTCAGGCGCTCCTGGTGCTCGACACCGACGCGCACGGCCCCGGAGACCTGATCGGTGTCGGCTTCGCGCGGATGGTCGCCCTCGGGGCCGGGTTGACGGGCGAGGAGTATGAACGCATCCGCGGGACCATGGAACGGCTCGCGGGGTTTACGGCGGAGAGGGCTCAACGGTGAAGAAACTCTCGCTCTTGGCGGCACTGATTCTCTTCGGCTGCGGCGGCCTTCCGGTGGCGGGAGGGGGGAAGCCGGCGCCCGTGGCGTCGTGGTTCATGGAGGGCGGCGACGCCGGCAGGTCGGGTCGAGGAGCACCCGGGCAGAGCGGGAGTCTCTCTTCCGGGCACGCCACGGCCCTGGTCGACCAGCCCGGCTATCAACCCGAGGAGTACGCGACTCCTGTCATCGCGGGCCCGGTCGCCTACGTCGGCCACGCAGGCCGCGCCTTCCAGGCGGTCCTTTGGAGGACGGGCGAGGTGCTGTGGACCTTCCGGACGCGCGGGCGGGTCTTCTCCACCGCAGCCCTGGCCGCCGATCGCCTCTTTTTCGGGGACGACCAGGGCGACGTGATCGCCCTCACGACCGAGGGCAAGGAAGTGTGGCGCTTTCGGGTGCAGTATCCCGTGGTGGCCAGCCCGGTGGCGGCCGCGGGCCGCGTGTTCGTCCCGTGCTCGGACCAGAACATCTACTGTCTCGACGCCGCGACCGGCAAGCCCCTGTGGCAGCATGGGCGCAAGCTCCCCCGAAGGAGCTCCATCTGGCGGGGGCTCGGACTCGCCTGGGGGGGAGGAAGGCTCTATGCCGGGTTCGCGGACGGGAGCGTGACCGCCCTCGATCCGGACATCGGCCGGGTGCTCTGGAAGGTCGAGCTCGCCAAAGAGGGGCTCTTCTCGGACGTCGTCGCCGGCCCGAGTTTCCGGGACGGTCGCGTCTACGTCGGCACCCTGCGCGGTCCGGCCGCCTGCCTGGAGGCGGAGACGGGCAAGGAGGTGTGGCGCCAGGAGGTCGAAGCCGCGTCAGGGTTCGCGGTGGGAGACGAGCTCGTCTACGCGGGCACGGCGGGCGGCTCGGTCGTCGCCCTCTCGAAGTCGGACGGTGCGAAGGTCTGGGAGGTCCTCCTGGACGGCGGGGTATCGACGCCTCCGACGTTGGCGGGGGACGCCCTCCTGGCCGGCGCCTCGCGCGGAAGCCTATACCTCATCGACGCCCGGACCGGGGAGGTCCGGCGCAAGCACAGCAGCGGTTCCGGGCAGCGGGGACAGCCCGCGACCTTCGAAGAGGGGGTCGCGTTTCTCTCCAACGCCGGCGTCCTGCACTGGCTCCGATGAGGTTTCCTGAGCTCGTCCGCCGACGCAATGTCCTCGTGAAGTCGTCCTGATAAACGAAAAACAGGGGCGCTCTTCGGCGCCCCTGCCCGCGAGGGAGTCGCTGCGACCGTCAGGCCTTGCGTACGTTGGCCGCTTGAGGCCCTTTGGGCCCCTGCACGACGTCGAACTCGACGGCTTGTCCCTCGGACAGAGTCTTGAAACCCTCGGCCTGGACCGCGGAGAAGTGTACGAACACGTCAGGGCCGTCTTCCTGCGCGATGAACCCGTAGCCCTTCTGGTCGTTGAACCACTTCACTGTTCCCTTGGCCATGATCTGCCTCCTCTGGTCTGTTGCTTTGGGCCCTTCGCCCGTTACCCGACTGCCTACGACCGAAGGTCCACCAGAGGCCGATCCATCGATCTTCCGGTACTGCTTCGATCACCCGGCCGACGGAGGCCGTGGATACAAGGCCCCCTGCGGTCCTCTCGACCGGACGGGGCCAAGATAGCGGCACGCCTAGAGGTTGTCAAGTTCGCGGCAAACCCGCGAGGCCACAGGGGCTTCGTCGCCTTGACAGGTTCGAGCCCAATCAAGTAGCGTAACGGATTCTCTTTTCAATAGACCCCCCCGGGAGGCTCGATGTTGGACGAAAAGATCCCGCTCGCTCTGACTTTCGACGACGTGCTCCTGGTGCCTGCCGCCTCCGAAGTGCTCCCTGATCAGGTTGACGTCTCCACCTGGCTCACCCCGACGATCCGGCTCAACATCCCGCTGCTCAGCTCGGCCATGGACACCGTGACGGAGGCCCGGACGGCGATCTCGATGGCGCAGGAGGGCGGGATCGGCGTGATCCACCGCAACCTCGGCATCGAGGAGCAGGTGGCGGAAGTGGAGAAGGTGAAGAAGTCCGAGGCGGGAATGATCGTCGAGCCGATCACCGCGCGCCCGGAACAGAAGGTCGCGGAGGCCATGGAGCTGATGGCCAAGTACCGGATCTCCGGGGTGCCGATCACGGACGAGTCCGGCAGGCTCGTGGGAATCCTGACGAACCGCGACCTCCGCTTCGAGCGCAACCCCGAACGCACGATCCGGGAGGTCATGACCCGCGAGCGGCTCGTCACGGTCCCGCCGGGAACGACCCTGGAGCAGGCGAAGGGCATCCTGCACGAACACCGCATCGAGAAGCTGCCGGTCGTCGACGACCATTTCGTGCTCCAGGGGCTGATCACCATCAAAGACATCGAAAAAGCCCGGAAGTACCCGAATTCCTGCAAGGATTCCATGGGCAGGCTCCGCGTCGGGGCCGCCGTGGGCGTGGGAGCCGACCGCGACGCCCGGGTCGAGGCGCTCTTACGCCACGGAGTGGACGTCGTCGCCGTCGATACCGCCCACGGTCACGCCGCGATGGTGTTGAACGCCGTCAGGGCGATCAAGTCGCAGTGGCCGGAGGCGCAGGTCATCGCCGGGAACGTCGCGACCGCCGAGGCGACCGAAGCGCTCCTGGATGCCGGGGCGGACGCCGTGAAGGTCGGCGTGGGTCCGGGATCGATCTGTACGACGCGAGTCGTCGCCGGGGTCGGCGTCCCGCAGATCACCGCGATCCAGGAGGCGGCGCGGGTCGCGTCCCGCCGGGGTCACCCGGTCGTCGCGGACGGCGGCATCAAGTACTCCGGCGACATCACGAAGGCGATCGCCGCCGGCGCCTCCTCGGTGATGATCGGCAGCGTCATCGCCGGTACCGAAGAGAGCCCCGGGGAGCTCGTGCTCTACCAGGGGCGTTCGTACAAGGTCTATCGGGGGATGGGGTCCCTCGCCGCGATGCAGAAGGGGAGCCGCGACCGCTACTTCCAGGGCATTCGCGACGAGAGCGAGCTCGTGCCGGAGGGGATCGAGGGGCGGGTGCCGTATCGGGGGCCGCTCTCCTCGAACGTGCTTCAGCTCATCGGCGGGCTTCGGGCGGGCATGGGCTATACCGGGTGCGCCTCGATCGAAGAGCTGCGGACCAAGGCTCGTTTCGTCCGCATCTCCGCGGCCGGGCTTCGGGAGAGTCACGTCCACGACGTGATCATCACGAAGGAAGCGCCCAACTATCGCATCGACTCGGTATGAGGGCGTCCATGACCGACATTCACGGGCAGAGGGTCCTGATCCTCGACTTCGGTTCACAGTACACGCAGTTGATCGCCCGGCGCGTGCGCGAGAGCCGCGTCTACTGCGAGATCCATCCGTGCACCCTCGACCTCGAGGCCGTGCGCGACTTCGGTGCCAGGGCCATCATCCTCTCCGGCGGACCGTCGAGCGTCTACGACGTGGGCGCGCCGCTGGCGGACGCCGGTCTCTTCGAGCTCGGCGTCCCGATCCTCGGCATCTGTTACGGGATGCAGCTCATGACGCACCTGCTGGGCGGGAAGGTCGCTCGCGGGGAGCGTCGGGAGTACGGCCTTGCCCACCTCCTCGTGGACGAGCCGGCGGGCATCCTCCTCGGTTTCGAGCGAGAGGCGCCACTCCCCGTGTGGATGAGCCACGGCGATCGCGTGGAAGAGATGCCTCTCGGCTTCTCCGCCCTGGCCCACTCGGGGAACTCGCCGGTGGCGGTCATGGCCCACCGGGAGAAGTCGCTCTTCGGCGTTCAGTTCCATCCGGAGGTGGTGCACACCCCCCGCGGCATGGAGATGCTGGAGAACTTCCTCTTCGACGTCTGCGGGCTGGAGCCCGTCTGGACGATGGGCTCGTTCATCGAATCGTCGATCCGGGCGATCCGGCAGACCGTGGGGGACGGGAAGGTGATCTGCGCCCTCTCCGGAGGGGTCGACTCCTCCGTCGTCGCCCTGCTGCTGCACCGCGCCATCGGGGACCAGCTCACCTGCGTCTTCGTCGACAACGGCGTGCTCCGGAAGGGCGAGGCCGAGAAGGTCGTCCGGACCTTCCGGGACCACTTCCACATGAACCTGCGGCACGTGGACGCGTCGGAGCTCTTCCTGGGGCGGCTCGCCGGAGTCACGGACCCCGAGACGAAGCGGAAGATCATCGGCAACGAGTTCATCTATCTCTTCGAGCGGGAAGCGCGAAAGCTCGGGGACGTGGGCTTCCTCGCTCAGGGCACTCTCTACCCCGACGTGATCGAGAGCTGCTCCTTCAAGGGGCCTTCCGCCACGATCAAGAGCCACCACAACGTCGGCGGCCTGCCCGAGCGGATGGAGCTGAAGCTCATCGAGCCCTTGCGGGAGCTCTTCAAGGACGAGGCGAGAGAGGTCGGCCGGGAGCTCGGCCTGCCCGAGGAGATCCTCAACCGCCACCCGTTCCCCGGACCCGGTCTCGCGATCCGGATCCTGGGTGAGGTGACGCGCGAACGGCTCGACGTGCTGCGGGAGGCGGACGCGATCGTCCGGGAGGAGATCGTCCGGCAAGACCTGCAGAAGAGTATCTGGCAGGGCTTCTGCGTGCTCCTGCCCGTGAAGACCGTCGGGGTCATGGGCGACGAAAGGACGTACGAGAGCGTGGTCGCGGTCCGGTGCGTGAGCTCCCTGGACGGGATGACGGCGGACTGGTCGCGGCTTCCGTACGAGGTCCTGGCCCGCATCTCCGCCCGGATCATCAACGAGGTGCGCGGGGTGAACCGGGTCGTGTACGACGTCTCGTCGAAACCGCCGGCGACGATCGAGTGGGAATAGTGAGGCGGGGCATCCCCTTCGTCGTGTCCGCACCCTCGGGGGCGGGCAAGACGACGCTGATCGAGCGGGTGCAGAGGGAGCTCGACGGCCTCGGCTTCTCCGTGTCCCATACGACGCGGGCGCCGCGGCAGGGGGAGATCGACGGCGTGCACTACCACTTCACGACTCGGGAGGACTTCGGGCGGCTCCGCAGCTCGGGCGCGTTCGCGGAGTCGGCGGAGGTCCACGGGAACTTCTACGGGACGAGCTACGCGGCCCTGGAGGCGGGTCTCGCCGGTGGTCGCGACCTCATCCTGGACATCGACGTCCAAGGTGGGGTGCAGATTCGCTCGAAGGTGGAAGGCGCCGTCCTCGTCTTCGTCGTCCCGCCGAGCTGGGCCGCGCTCCGGGCCCGGCTCGAGGGCAGGGGACTCGACGATTCGGAGGTCGTGGAGCGCAGGATCCAGAACGCCCGTCGCGAATTCGCGCAGGCGGAGCATTATGATTATCTGATTTTGAACGATGAGCTCTCCGGCGCTGTGACGGAGCTCGCCTCCATTATTCGGGCGGAGCGGTGCCGCGTTGAACGCAGGCTACCCCTCCTGAAGGGGCTGCAGGGGAAGCAGCCCGGTTGATCCACCACCTTCCTTTTTCGGAGTAAGCCGTGGCCAGAGTAACCGTAGAAGACTGCCTGACGCTCGTTCCCAACCGCTTCGTCCTCGCGATGGCCGCGTCCCAGAGGGCGAAGCAGCTCCTCAAAGGCGCGCCGCCCCTGGTGCGGACGAAGAACAAGTACATCGTGACCGCTCTGCGTGAGATCGCCGACGGCAAGGTCACGGTCAAGGAACGCGGAACGGGCCGCTCTGGCAGCGGCACCTGAGAAGACGTTCACTCCCGGGGTGCCGTGATTCCATGCCGTCTCCTCTCGGGGAAACGGCTGACCGCCGGGGAGCGGGGGGAGCGTTTCCCCTCCGCTTCCCGTCGAGCGGCCGCTCGGCCGTCGCTCTCCCTGCGCCCGTCGTTCGAGGCTGAGCCGCGATGCACCGCCTGCACGAAATCCTGGAGAAGACCCAGGCCCACCACCCCGACGCTCAGCTAGACCTCGTCCGCAAAGCGTACGTCTTCTCCGCCAAGGTGCACCGGGGGCAGACCAGGCTCTCGGGTGAGCCGTACCTCGTCCACCCCCTGGCGGTCGCCGAGATCCTCGCTGACCTCCACATGGACGAGGTAACCGTCGCCTCGGGTCTCCTGCACGACACCCTGGAGGACACGCTCGCCACCCGCGAGGAGCTGGCGGAACACTTCGGGCCGGAAGTGGCGCAGATCGTCGAAGGCCTGACGAAGCTCGCCAAGGTCTCCTACTCGTCCCGCCGGGAGGAGCAGGCGGAGAACTTTCGGCGGCTCATCCTGACGATGGCGCGGGACGTGCGGGTGGTGCTCGTCAAGCTCGCCGACCGCCTCCACAACATGCGCACGCTCGACTACCTGCCCCGCCCCAGGCAGATCCAGATCGCGCAGGAGACCCTCGACATTTACGCCCCCCTCGCGAACCGGCTCGGCATCCACCGCCTGAAGAGCGAGCTCCAGGACCTCGGCTTTCGGTACGCGGAGCCCGAGATCTTCGACGACCTCGCGAGGAAGGTCGAAAAGCGGCTGGCCGAGCGGGAGAACTACGTGGAGGAGGTGACGGAGTTCCTGAACGGCATCCTCCGGGCTCAGGAAGTGGAGGGGCGGGTCAGCGGACGGCCCAAGCACCTCTACTCGATCTACCGGAAGATGGTCGAACAGGACATCGACTTCGAGAAGGTCTACGACTTCATCGCCTTCCGGATGATCGTCGAGAGTCTGCGCGACTGCTACGCGGTCCTCGGCGCGATCCACGCGCAGTGGACCCCCATCCCGGGACGCTTCAAGGACTACATCGCCCTCCCGAAGCCGAACCTGTACCAGTCGCTCCATACGACCGTGATCGGACCCCACGGCCAGCCGATGGAGATGCAGATCCGGACGGAGGAGATGCACCGGATCGCGGAGGAAGGCATCGCGGCGCACTGGCGCTACAAGGAGAAGCGCGGTTCCGCCGGCCCGGAGGAGAAGATCTTCCAGTGGCTGCGGCAGCTCGTGGACGCCAACAAGGAGGTGGGCGACGCCCAGGAGTTCCTGGAGACGGTCAAGGTCGACCTCTTCCCGGAGGTGGTCTACGTGTTCACCCCGGCCGGGGATGTCATGGAGCTGCCGAGGGGCTCGACGCCCGTCGACTTCGCGTACGCCGTCCACAGCAAGGTGGGGGAGCAGTGCGTCGGCGCCAAGGTAAACGAGCGGATGGTCCCGCTCGACCACCGGCTCAAGAACGGCGACCGGGTCGAGATCATCACCTCGAAGCACCACACGCCGAGCTCGGATTGGCTCGAGTTCGTCCAGACGTCGAAGGCCCGAAACAAGATCCGCGCGTGGATCAAGACCCGGCAGCGCGAGCGCTCGGTGGAGCTCGGGCGGGAGATCTGCGATCGCGAGTTCCGCAAGATCGGGAAGAGCTTCTCCAAGGCGTTGAAGGAGGGCGACCTCGACCCCGTCGCCCAGAAGTTCGGTTTCAACCGGCCCGACGAGCTCCTCGAAGCCGTCGGCTACGGCAAGCTCCCGGCGCGGCACATCCTGACGAAGCTCTACCCGGAGCTGGAGGAGCGGGAGCCGGAGGAGGCGAAGCGCGCCCGCCGCCCCCGCAAGGCCCCGAAGGGGATCCTCATCAGCGGGGTCGGAGACGCCATGGTCCGCTTCGCCCGCTGCTGCAACCCGTTGCCCGGAGAGCCCGTGATCGGCTTCATCACGAGGGGGTACGGGATGGCCGTGCACACGGAGGACTGCCCCAACGTCCGCAAGCTGGACCCCGATCGGAGGGTGGCGGTCGAGTGGGGGAGGGGCGAGGAGGGGTCGCATCCGGTCAAGATCCGGGTACACTGCGACGACCGGAAGGGCATTCTGGCGTCCATCACGCAGACCCTCGCCCAGTTCGACGCCAACGTCGTGCGGGCCGACGTCAAGGCCTCCGGCGTGGGGCAGGCCGAGTGCAACTTCGAGATCCTCGTGGAGAACCTCGACCGGCTCCAGAAGATCCTCGGAGCGATCCTGGCCATCCGCGGCGTGGGGCGCGTGGAGCGCGTGAAGACGTAAAAAGGCAGCCGTTAGCGATTAGGTGTTAGGAGTCACGGCCGTCCGGCCGTCTACGCAAGGCTGGGTGCTAGCGGCTACTTACTAGACGCTAACCCCCTCAATCCACGGAGCGAATCATGAAGGAGAAGATCTCGACGGCTGAGGCGCCCGCGGCGATCGGGCCGTACAGTCAGGCGATCGGCGCAGGCGGGTGGCTCTTCTGCTCCGGCCAGATCCCCCTCGATCCCGGGACGGGAGAGCTCGTCACGGGAGGGATCGAGGAGCAGACGAGGAGGGTCCTCGAGAACCTCCGCGCCGTCCTCGCGGCGGGTGGAAGCGGCCTCGAGCGCGTCGTGAAGACGACGGTCTTCCTGGCCGACCTCGACGACTTCGCCGCCATGAACGCGATCTACGGCGAGTACTTCGTCGGCGTGAGCCCCGCGCGCTCCACGGTCCAGGTCGCGGCCCTGCCGAGGGGAGCTCGGATCGAGATCGAGGCGATCGCGCTGAGGGATTGAGCCGCTGGCACGTTCGGATTTCGGAGTCCGAGCTCTGGGAAGCCCGGGCGCCCGGCTACGCCATAGCCACCCTGGTGAAGCTCCTGTAAGTACAATCGGCTGGTCGGCAAAGAAAAACGGCCCATCCCCGCGGGGATGGGCCGTCGTCGTTCGTGGTGGTGCAGGGAGTTGCCCCTTAACCTACCACCCGTCCGACTCGCTGAACTCGTAGACGCGGCCAGCGGGACGCCCAGGCGGTCCGGCGCCCTCCAGTTCGCGACCGCCTGCCGGATCACCCTGGTTGGACGCGTCGCTTTTGTATCCCCGCGGCGGGCTCGCTGCTTCGAGGCGTCCGCGGCCAGAAGGGTGTCCTGGCGGGGCGGCCCGGCCGGGAACCGAGCGAGGGGGGAGGTTTCGAGACGCGGCCTTTTCTGATATTCTGAAATTCAGAAGTGCGACCATCCTGAAGAGGAGATGGCGGACATGGAACGGCTGATCGTTTCGGATCGAGGTCAGATCACGCTGCCGGCGTCTTTGAGGAAGAAACTCGGCATCCGAGGCGGAGACCTCCTGATCGCGGAGGAACGCCCAGGAGAACTCGTGCTACGGCCTGCGGCGGTTGTCGAGCTCGAGGTGTGGTCGGACGAGCAAGTGGCGGCTTGGGATGAGGA
Source organism: Deltaproteobacteria bacterium (assembly GCA_016218905.1). The sequence goes on along the minus strand of JACRCS010001078.1, from coordinate 4,337 downwards.
AGACCGGCTCAGCGAGGCAGAACGCAGCGAGATTCGTGCGAGGGTGAAGGCCCGGAAGTGAGGCTCTTCTTCGACTCGAACGTCCTCTTCACCGCCGCTCACAACGCGAAGGGCAAGGCGGCGCTCGTCATCGAGCTCGCGGCCGAAGAGGGCTGGGAACTCATCACCTCGGCCTTCGCCGTCGTGGAGGCGCGCCGGAATCTGGAGCTGAAGCGGCCGGCCTCTGTCGGACGTCTGGACGAGCTCCTCGAGGCCTTCCATCCGGTCGTGGCCCCTCAGCCCCTGACGTGCCCCGTTGACCTCCCCGAAAAGGATCGTCCGATCCTCGCCGCGGCCATCCGGAACCGGGCGACGCATCTTCTGACCGGCGATCTCGCGCACTTCGGCGAGTTCATGGGGCAGCCGGAACGGGCCGGCGGCGTGGACCTCTGCACGGTCGCTGAGTTCCTAGGGGCGTAGACGGGAGCAGTCCCGAATACGCTAAGCCCGGCCGTGGTGCCCGGGCTCCTCAGTCGGACAAAGGACGAGCCCCAGCCGAGAGACGCGCCGAGACGAGGAGAGTGGCCGGAGAGTGCCAGTCGCGCTCGCCCGCCGGTCGGCTATGAGAGTTGGCGGGCGAGGGTGGCGACGGTCTTGAGCCGGTCGGGAGCGAGACTGGGTGGGGCAGGCAGCCATTACTCCCGCAGGCCTCATGCACTGCTTGCCTGTCCCCCTTTTGCTGTTCTCGCAGCGGCGGCGGTCGAGCCGAGGGACTTCGTCGAGCACAACGGTCGGGACGTAGATCCGGCCCAGGTGCCGCGTCGCTAATCCGAGGACCGAGAGGTCGCCTTCGAGGTAGTCGATCAGGACGTTGGCGTCCAGAAGGAGCAGCAAGGCAAGGTGCCGCTAAACAATCCACGAGGCCGACCGGTCCCTCATGGCGTCGATGGAGAGCCCCAAGATCTCGGCACCACGCGACAGCGTAATCTCCTCCCCCTCGATGGCCCGCCGCACGAGCCTAGCGAGCAAGTCGGCCTGAAAATCGTGGGCGTCGAGTTCCGCGGGCTCGCCGCTCTCAGCCTTCGGCGCCCGGGGGTCCCGGAAGGCGTGTTCTGCGATCCCTTCCGGCTCCTCGTTCTTCAGTAGAGGACCGCCGTAGCGAATCCTGTGCTCCCAATTGGCCCGCGTCCAAAGCCTGTTTCTGGCCTCGGGTGTGAGCCCCTCGCCGACACGGTAGGCGACGGTGCGCCAGCTCACCCGGAAGACGCGTTTGACCTTCACGAGCCGGTCGAGAAGGGGGAGTCCAGCGGTCTCCGACCATTCCCTCCGAAACGCATCCTCCGGCATCAGAAAGTGGGACGCGAACACGTTCGCCGCCCGTTCCTGGTCCTCATCCTCCTTCTGAAGGCCCACGTCGTAGGCGTCGAGGTGGAGCAGGAGATGCCCCAGTTCGTGGGCAGCACTGAAGATCCAGTGCTCCACGGCGAGCCGATCCCAGGTGTTCACTACCACCGCTGGGCCACCGCTCTCTCTAGCGACCGAGAGCCCAAGAAAGGCATCGCTCGCGACCTCCACCTGGAGAACTTTGATTCCCTGGGATTCCAGTAGGCCGCAGATGTCGTGAACAGGTTCGCGGGAAGTTAGCCCCACGTAGTCGCGAGCGGCAGCCGCTGCGGAGCCCAAGTCTTGTGCCGCAGCCGAACGGGTGGCCTCCGCCAGCTGATCGAAGCCTCTGCCGTCCTTCACCCCCAGAAGCTCCTCGAGTTCGTTGAAGTCTCGGAGCCACTTCGCGGTCCTGTGGAGGATGTCGCTTCGGCGCTTCAGTCGCTTCAGGGAGCGGAACCGGACGTGCTGAAGTCCCTGTACCGGAGTGACAAGGTCCTTCAGGGGAACACCGAGTGCGCGGGCAAGCCCTTGCAGGGTCGCAACCTGAGGCTCGGACCGGCCCTGCTCCAGTGCCTGATACCCCGGTCGCGATAGGCCCGCAGAATCAGCCAGGGCGGCCTGAGTGAGCCCCTTCTCTTTCCTGAGACGCAGTAGATTTCCAGCGATGACCTGAGTCGCCATGGCGCCTCCCGACGAGCCCTGACTTTGCATATCATCATATCTTGGCGGTATGCAAAGTCAACGCGTAAGGGCCAGTCGGGGATCGAACCCGGGGTAGAAATGAACGCTCGGGAGGGGAAGGGGGACGCGCGAGATCCCGGCCTGAGGACCGCTCCCGCAAGGACCGGGAGCACCGCCGCGGGCAAGGAGAGCACATGACTAACGACAGCGACAGCCCGGCCGCCATCAGCGAGGCCATGCTGAACGCGCCTGCCACCTACCAGGCCCCGATCTACCGCTGTGCCCTCGTGAAGGAGGGGTCGATCGAGACCTCCGCCTACCGCACGAGCCAGGACATTGCCGAGACGGCCCGAAAGATCCTCGCGGACTCCGACCGCGAGGTCTTCCTGGTGTTCCTCCTGGACACCCGTAATCGGCTGATCGGCGTGAACGTCGCGAGCGTGGGCACGCTGACCGCGTCGCTCGTGCACCCGCGCGAGGTCTTCAAGCCGGCCATCGCGAGCTCGTCCTCGGCTATCGTGACCGTCCAACCACCCGAGCGGAGATCCCACGCCCAGCCGCGAGGATGCGGAGATCACTCGCCGGCTTTGGGACGCGGGGAAAATCCTCGGCATCCGGTTCCTCGACCACGTGGTGATCGGGGATCCGGGAAGGCACTACAGCTTCTCCGACAACGAAGAGATGCCCCCGGTCTGAGAACCCGTTTCCGTTTCTGGCCTCCGCGCCGAGACCACCATCGAAGCCCCGGTTGGGATTGCGAAGAAACGCCTTCGCGCCCCTCCCGGGGCTTTCTTCCGTGGGAGGCCCGACCAGCCGGAGGGTCGAGCGGCGACAGTAAAGACTGGCCGCATGGGCGACGATAGGCTATTGACTCGACACCTTAAAGGTGTAATCGTTCATCCTGTTGTCGTTCAAGAGGAAAGACGATGACTAGCCCAGTTTGCCCGGAAACCGGGACTCCCATGACCCGAGACTCCAGGCCGATGACCTTGCGGTACGAGGACGCCACCGTCACGTTTGACATGCCTGGATGGTACTGCAGCGAGTGCGGAGAGAGCATCCACACCCGTGAGGACATGAAGGTGTCGGACAGACAACTCAATCTCCTGAAGGCCCGAAGCGAGGGCCTGCTCGAGCCGGCCGAGATCCGAAGGATCCGCACGAAACGGCTTCATCTCTCCCAGGAACTCGCAGGCGAGGTGATCGGGGGAGGACCTCGTGCCTTCCAGAAGTACGAGAGCGGCGACGCGTTGCCGAGCCGAGCCATCAGCAGTGCACTGATGCTCCTCGACCACGATCCGAAGGGGTTGGAGATCCTCAGGGCACGGCAACGCAGGACTGATCGCGCTTTCCCGAGGCGCTTGCGATCAAAGACCCAAGTCGCAAGGAACGCTGCGAGCCAATAGCGGGACTGAGCACAGGGCGCCCTGCTGCCGAGGTGTTACAGAGATGGCTCGACCGTACCGGGAGCTACGAGCGAAGATGAACCCGCAGTCGCAAGAGCGGGCTTGTCGGCGGGCCAAGGGCATGATCGAGGAAGCTGTGTACTCCGAGCTGAGCGCTGCTCCAGGAACCAACATCCAAGAAGAGCCTGCGGGCTTGCCCAGGAACTGCCATGGGCCGCTCCTGCGCCTTCGGCCGCGTCGGCCGGAGCGATCGGACCCACGTCTGGGCCGCCGAAGCTGACGCCGAGGTCTTGACTCCAGAAGACCGCCGCCAGTAGATTGACTCTGTTCCTTCCGCTCTTCCGCCAGGAAGAGACTCTCACCCCAGTGGGGCGAGACCGCGTCGCCGCACGCGACTCCTCGGCCGCTTCGATTCTCCGCAGCGGCTGACCCTCGCCCTGTTCCAGAATAGATCCGCTCTCGTCCGATCCGTTCAGCCGCCTCGTCTGCCTTTCGAGGAGGTCTGTCGAGGTCGCGCCTGCTCGCTCCGTGCAGCGGAGGCGCCCCCACTCGGCTGCCTACCGGCCATTGATTGCGGTCGGCTCCCTTCGATTCACGCCACGGAACCGGCTCCTTCGAGGCCAACAGGAAAGGAGGTCAAAGGACCAAGAGATCACCGCATCCCTTTCGGAGAAGCCGTGCAGGCACCTCCCCGAACGGGAGACGTGCGCCTCGCCGGCGTCCCCGACGCTTCCTCGCGCCGGAACCGGGCCTCAGCGAGCGTGACCGCCGGGTATGTGCCCAAGGCAAGCTGTTTCGTCCTGCCTTCGTGAGTGAACTTCAGCCGCCACAGTTTGCCCCCGGCCTTGGTCACCAGGAGATTGAGGCCGCCGCCATCGAAGAGCC
>JACRCS010000077.1 GCA_016218905.1 Deltaproteobacteria bacterium | reverse complement strand
TCTCAGGGCGCAGTCTTCCCTGGTCCCCAGGCGGCCCAATGTCGAAACCGAGCGGGGCTACCCTGTTGTCGGCTCCTTCAGCTCGAGGATGCGCGCTCTCGCCCTCCCCAGCAGTTCGTTGGAGGGATGCCCGCCGGCCAGGCGCACAATCAGTTGTCGCCCCCGTTCGAGAACCCGTCCGGCGACGTGGATCAGTCCGTAGCGGATCGCCTTCATCCGTTTGCTCACCCAGTTGCCCCCGAGGACCAGCCGCTTCATGGCGGTGTTGAGGTTGTAGGCCAGCAGCATGATCGTCCACCAGGCGGCGTTCGCCCCAAAGAGCTTTGAGGGAAGCTTGCCTCCCCGCCAAGTCTTCCTTCATCACGGAGTGGGCCATTTCGCTCGCCCCGCAGCGCTGCCGGTGCCATCGGATCAGCCCAAAGGAAAAGGGCGGAGAGTTCTCGCAAAACTCTCCGCCCGCTTCATTTCTGCCGACCGGAATCGGCTCCGCCTGGACCGCCCCGGATAATCTGAGAATCAGGCCACTCTGGTCAACTCATTCTGAAAATCTCCACGCCCGTCCAGCCCGATTACTCTGGCGATCAACAGGGGCTGCTCGTCCGCGACGAGGTGCGGGGTCCCTTCCTCTTCGCCTGCTTCGACGGCGAGCTGACGACTGCCGCCCGCGCCGCGGGTCTGGAGGTCCTCGGGTAGGTGTAGAGGAAGATCGCTAGAGTTTGATTGGTGTATCGATCATGTACCAAAGGCGCGCACCAAGAGGACACACCGTGGGCAGGCTCTCTGTAGCGGTCGATGACGGTTTGGTGGAAGATGTCATGCGCCTCAGCGCGACCAAGACGAAGAGGGAGGCGCTCGAGATCGCCTTGACCGAGTACGTGCGTCGCAAAAGACTCGAAGAACTTGCCGGGCTCGCCGGCTCCGGTGTCGTCAGCATGACCCGGGAGGAGTGACCCGTGGCCGGCGTCCTGATCGACACGTCGGGTCCAGACGCTCCGTCAGCCGCAGGCCCTTGCGCTGCGCCTTGGTGCGCAGGGGCTCCAGCGCGGCGCGTACGGCCGCGCCGGGATCGAACGCCTTCTCTTCGGCTCCAAGCTGTCTCCTCTGGTTCGGCCGCCGGGTGCGGGCACGGGACCGATTCCCCGAGGGGGGCTCGGCGGGACCGGCGGCCGAGTGCGTGAGGTAGCGGCCAGCCCCTTCCGTCTCGGTCAGGGCGCCTTCTTGCTCCCACCGGTTTGCGAGGCCCCTTCTCTACCCTCCACCACCCGCCGGAGCACCGCCTCGACGCTCTCGGGGTCGAAGGGCTTCGAGAGGTAGTCGTCCATCCCGGCCGCAAGGAAGCGCTCCCGGTCCCCCCGGATCGCGTGCGCGGTCAGCGCGACCACCGGGATGTCCGTAGGGCAGCCCTCCACCATTCCGGCCCGGACGCGCTTCGTCGCCTCGTCCCCGTCCAGTTCGGGCATCTGCACGTCCATCAGCACGACGTCGAAGTTCTCTCGAGCAAGGGCGCGGAGCGCCTCCTCTCCGTCAGAGACTACGACGGCTTCGTGCCCCAGCCTCTCCAGAAGGGTCTGGGCGAAGATCTGGTTCAAGCGGTTGTCCTCGGCCACCAGAACGCGAAGGCGCCGGCTCGCGACGGGTGCCATGCGGTCTCCGGCGTGAGCCGGGCCGGCTCGGCCTCCGAGAGCCCGAACTCTGCGGTGAACTGGAAGAGGCTCCCCCTCCCCGGCTCGCTCTCGGCCCAGAGCCGGCCGCCCATCAGTTCCACGAGCTGCCGCGCGATGGAGAGGCCAAGCCCCGTGCCGCCGTACTTCGTGTGGGTGGAGCGCGTCGCCCGGGTGAAGCTCTCGAACATCGTGGCGAGGTTCTCGGCCGGGATGCCGATCCCCTCATCCCGCACCGCGAAGAGGAGCCGCACGCGCCCCGGCGGCGTGGGTTCGGCGGAGCGCCGGACCGTCACCTCGACCTCTCCGCGCTCCGTGAACTTGAGCGCGTTGCCGACGAGGTTCGTGAGCACCTGGTTCAGCCGCCCCTGGTCGCCCAGGACGCGGATAGGGAGTCCCGTGCCGAAGCGGTGGAGGAGGCGCACGCCCTTCCTCTCGGCGGCGACGGCGAACGGCGTCAAGAGGTCCCGGACCGACGCGATCACGTTGAAGGGCTTCTCGTCTAGCTCGACACGGCCCGCCTCGATCCGGGCGACGTCGAGGACGTCGTTGATGATCTCGAGGAGGCCCTTGGCGGACTCCTTCGCCATGCCCAGGTACTCGCGGACGCGGTGCGGGAGGGCCTCCTCCATGAGCGCGAGCTCGGCCATGCCCATGATGCCGTTCATCGGCGTGCGGATCTCGTGGCTCATGCGCGCGAGGAAGTCGCTCTTGGCCCGGTTCGCGGCCTGGGCCTCCTCCCGGGCCCGGTGGAGCTCCTCTTCGGCGCGCTTTCGCTCCGTGATGTCGAGGTGGATCCCGGCCCAGCCGACGATCGTGCCCTCCTCGCCCCGCACCGGCCGCCCACGGCTGAGGACCACGCGCTCCGCAGCGGCCGAGCCCGGGCGCGGGTCCGGCACCCGGTACTCGTGCTCCCACTCCTCGCCCGTCGACAGGCACCGTTTCCACTCCTCCAGGGTGGGCTCGACGTGCCCGGGCGGGAGGCGCTTCGTCCACGCGAAGTCTCCCACGTCTTCGAGGGAGAGGCCGAGGAGCGCGAGGAAGGAGGGGCTCGCGTACTGGAGGGCGCCCTCGGCGTCGGCGAACCAGACCCCGTAGGGGAGGATCTCCCCCATGATGCGGTGGCGTTCTGCGCTCTGCCGCAGGGCCTCCTGGTTTTTCTTCTGCCCGGAGAGGTCGGTGAGCGCGGAGCGGAGCGTCAGGCGCGCGTCCGGCTCCTGGACGGGCACGGTGGAGAGGAGCACCGGGAGCGGCTCGGCCCCGGGCCTCGCGAGGAGGAGCTCCGCCTCGGCCCGCGCGCGCTCCCGGGCGGCCCGTTCGAGGTGGAGCGACAGAAGGCCACGGTCGTCGATCTCGACGCAGTCGTGAAAGGTGCTCCCGAGGAGCCGCGCCCGCTCGCGGCCGAGGAGCGCCGCCGCCGTTCGGTTGACCTCGAGCACCCGGCCCGAGAGGTCGAGGGTGACGTAGCCGACCGGCGCCGTCTCGTAGAGGTCGGCGTAGCGCTCCAGGGCCTGCTCGAGCCGGTGGCGCGCCTGCCGGAGCTCCTCGTTCTGGGTCTCGAGCTCGGCCTGGTGCACACGCAGGTCGTGGAGGAGCCCTCTCACGTCGGCCGGCTCCGGCTCGCCCGAGTCCCCGGACCGCTCGCAGGCCTCCCGGGGGAGCTCGGATCACCGCTTCGCCGCCATCAGGAGTCCCCTTCCTCGCCCGACCCGGTGAGGTCGTGGAGCGCGAGCAGGATGAGCGGCTTCTCTCCGGGCGCCCGGAGGAGCTGGCGGCCGTTCAGGAGGAGCCTCTTCCGGCCCGCCCGCGCGAAGGTCGCCTCCATCTCGTAGGCGTCGAAGGCTCTCTCTCCGGGGAGCACCTCCTCCAGCAGGGTCCGGAGCCGGGCGAGGTCCCACTGCGCCTCCTCGAGCTCGTAGACGAACCCCCCGACCGTCTTCTCCGGGCTCGTCCGGAAGGTGCGGTAGAACGCCGCGTTCGCGCTCTCGACCCGAAGCTCGCCGTCGAGGACGAGGAGCGGCTCGCGGACGGTCCCGACGATCGCCTCGGCATAGTCCTTTGCCGCCGCGATCGCCAGCAGAGCCTTCTTCGAGACGTCGATATCGAAGAAGACGAGGACGGCGCCCCCGATCCGGTTGTCCTCGGTGCGGTAGACCCGGATCCGGACCGAGTACCACCGGCCGTCGAGGCAGCGAAGCTCCAGGTCTTTCGGGGAGAGGGTGTCGAGCACCTCTTCTACGGCCCCGGGAAGCGTCCCCGCGTCGGGCGAGAGCCGCAGGGCGCTGAAGGGCCGCCCGACGTCCGAGGGGATGAGGCCGAGCGCCTTCTCGCAGAGCGCGGTGAACCGCCGGATCCGAAGCCCCGGGTCGAGGAGGACCTCCGGGAGCGCCACGGCTCCGAGAAGGTTCATGAGATCGCTGTTCGACACGTTGAGCAGCTCGTTCTTCTTCTGGAGCTCCTCGTTCACGGTGCGAAGCTCCTCGTTCGCCGACTGGAGCTCCTCGCGGGCCGTCTCCAGCTCCTCGTTCGTGCTCTGGAGCTCCTCGTTGTTCGACTGGAGCTCCTCGAGGGCCGAGCGGAGCTCCTCGTTCATCGCCTCGTGTTCCTGGATGGCGGATCGGAGCGACTCCTTGGTGGCCGCGAGCTCCGCGCCGAGTTCGCGCAGCCGCACCTCTTTGTCCTCCCCGCTCGCCTCGACCGGCGCTGCGGCCTCGGCCACTCCTGCCGGCCGCTTCTCCGGGACGAGCGCGATCAATAGATATTCGGCCTCGGCCGGCATGTTCGGGCCGAGGGGGACGACCTCGAGCGTGACGGTCCGCTTCTCGCCGTCGAGCAGGAGCTCCGCGGCGCGCTTCCTGGCGGGCTTTGCGGTCCTCTTCGTCTGGGCCAGCAGCGGGTGGAGCTCGAGGAGGAGCGAGGGCTGGAGCAGCTTCGAGAGCTGGAGGCTCGCCGGGCCGCCCGCCGGGTCGAGGTACGGCCGCGGGTCCCCGTAGAACTCGAGGACCTCGTGGCGGGCGTTGACGAGGAGCGACGGGCTGACGTGGCGCTTCAAGAGGACGCGCTCGGTCTCGCGCCGCAGGTCGAACTCGTCTCTCCCTGGACCGGGGAGCTTGGCGGGGCCTCTCCCGGCCGGCGCCTCCGGCCGGAGAGGGTAGTAGAGCGTGACGTCGGTCTGCATCCTGGGCATTCCCTGCTTGGAGCGGTAGACCCGCGCCTTCTTGTCCACGGCGTCGAAGAGCTCGCTCTGCACGCCCGCCGACTCCGACGTGCCGAGGACGAGGAAGCCCTTTCCGCGCAGCGCGTAGTGGAACGTCTGGAGGAGCCGCTTTTGGAGGAACTCCTCCATGTAGATGAGGACGTTGCGGCAGGAGACGAGGTCCATCGCCGAGAAGGGCGGGTCCCGGGCGAGGTCGTGGCGGGCGAAGATGCAGGCCTCGCGGATGGACTTGCCGACCTGCCAGCCTTCCTGGGTCCGCAGGAAGAAGCGCTCGAGGCGCTCCGGGGTGACCCCGCCCACCGCCGACTCCGCGTAGACGCCCCGCCGGGCGTGCTCGATCGCGCGCTCGGAGAGATCGGTGCCGAAGATCTGGAAGGGGACGTGCCGGTTCGCCTTCTCCTGCGCCTCGGCGAGCAGGATGCCGAGCGAGTAGGCCTCTTCCCCGGTGGCGCAGCCGGGGACCCAGAGGCGCAGGGGCTCGGTCCTGGCCGGGGCGGTGAGCTTCGGAAGGATCTCCCGCCCGACGACGTCGAAGACCTCGGGGTCCCGGAAGAAGGAGGTGACGACGATCAAGAGGTCGTCGAAGAGATCGCGCACCTCCTCGGGATGCTCCCGCAGGTCGTTCACGTACGCGCCGAGCGAGCCGGCGCGCCGGACGGCCATGCGCCGGGCGATTCGGCGCTGGAGCGTCGAGGGCTTGTAGCCCGAGAAGTCGACGCCCGTCGTGGAGCGCAGGAGGGAGAAGAGGTTTCGGCGGGCGTCGGCGTCCCCCGCCAGGAGCTCCGGCAGTCTCGCGTCCGGGGCGAGGGCGGCCGCGCCGCTCGTCGCGAGCCGCTCGAGCTCCCGGGCGATCTCCCGGGGGGAGTAGACGAAGTCGACCGCCCCTGCCGCCACCGCGCTCTGGGGCATGCCGGCGAACTTCGCCGAGGCTTCGGACTGGGCGAAGGTGAGGCCGCCCTGCTCCTTGATGGCCCTGAGGCCCAAGGTCCCGTCGCTCCCCGTGCCGGAGAGGACGACGCCGATGGACCGGTTCCGGAACCCCGAGGCGAGCGACCGGAAGAGGGCGTCGACGGCCAGGTGGAGCTGGGGGCCGGGCTCCCGGCGCTCCAGGGCGAGTCGCTCGCCGGAGACCGTGAGGCTCGCGTTCGGGGGGATCACGTAGAGGTGGTCCGGCAGTAGGCGCGCGCCGTCCTTCGCCTCCTCGACGGGGATCCGGCTCCCCCGGGAGAGGAGCTCGACGAGGCTGCTCTCGTGCTGCGGGTCGAGGTGCTGCACGAAGACGTAGGCGAGCCCCGTCCGGGCGGGCAGCGCGTTCAGGAGAGCGGTCATCGCCTCGAGCCCGCCGGCGGAGGCGCCGATGCCCACGACGGTGAGGTCGCTCTCCTCGGGAGGCGATGCTTCGCTAGCTGCCGAAGGTGGGGGCTCGGGGGACTTGGCCGTGAGGCGCTTGCGGGTTGCCATCCATCCTCTGCGCGGGACGCTTGGTGGGGAACCCGTGTGCTCGAGCCTTGGAGGGCCGGGGGGCGGCTCGGCCAGGCTTTGAGACGCCTCCGGATTCTCGGGATACTTGCACGTTGCGTGACCGCAATTGTACCGAGTTGGACGGGACAGTCAACGCGGCCCACGCCCGTGGGTCTGCGCTCCGGGTGAGGCCCGGATCGTGGACTTCCACGAGGACGGGCAGCTCGGCGTACCACCTTCTGACCGGCCCTCGTGGAGGCGCTCCTGGGACGGCTCTCGCGAGAGTACCCCGTCGTACGGCGCGACCGGGAGGACGGTTCGGCGCCGAGCCTCAGCCGACCCACGTCAGCGTCAAGTATCCGCCGGGCGAGGGTCCGCGGACATACGGTCAGCCCACGTCGGAGTGGATCCGTCGGAACTCCACCAGGAAGGCCCCTTCCACCTCCTCCATGCGGGAAGCGAGGGTCCCCAAGGAGCCCAGCGTCACGGCGAGCGCAGAGAGGACCTGGGAGCCGTAACGATTCGCCCCCTTGGGGTAGTTGTAGGCGACGATGGCTGCGGGCCTCTCGCCGCTAATGCGGTAGCTGACGTAATTCCAGATCGGTACCCCAATCCGCCTGCGGACTTCTGGAAGGAAGAGCGCCTGGTACTCCTCCAGGCTCCCAGCTTCCTTCCCGGCGTTCGAGACCGCCACCGCCTCCCGGCCTCGGGGGAGGTCGGGCGCCTCCTCGAGCCGGAAGCGGAAGGCCCTGCCTTGGGAGGCGTACCCCCCTGGGCCGAGCGCGTAGAGCGTGCCCGTGAGTTCGGGGTCCTTCCCCTCGGCCAAGAGGACGTGACTGGGGGCCCGCTGCCCCACCCCGAGCGCGGTGGCTGCGATCCCGTCGAGGCCGCGCAGCAGGATGGTCTCCTGGGACGGGATGACGCGAAGTTCCGGCGTCAGGTTCGAGAGGGTCTCGTCGGTGGCGTGGAGGAAGTCCAGGGTCTGGCGGAACGCGAGGTGACAGGCATCGCGGCCTCGTTGCATGGGCCGGGGGGATTTCATGAGCCTCCTTTCGGTCTTGGAATCCGCGCCGGGAAGGAAGTGTACCGTAGGGTCAACCGGGCGCACACGGTTTTATTGAAGCTGCTCTCACGTGTGCTTTGGCGCCCATGGATGGATCTTGGACCCGCGGGTGATCTATGGTAAACGGGTCGCCCTGCTTCCCGCGGCACTCGACCAGGAGGATCCATGGCACGCAAGCGCGTCTTCAGCCTCGCAGTGGCCCTGCTTTCCTGCTGGGCCTCGGCGGCCGCGGCCCAGGCTGGAAGCCCTGCCGCCCCCTTGAACGCCCAGGGTGCCGCCGTCTCGGTTTCGGTGGGCTACCTCGAGAGGGATTTGAGAGGGGGGAACGAACGTGCCTCTTCCTTCATGACCCGCCTCGGCGGGGCCTTCGGGGTCTCCGACGAGCTTTCGCTCTACGGGTACGCCGGCGTCTCGGACGTGAAGTTCCGGCAGGCCGACTTCGACGGGTCCCGAGGTGCGGACCTGGGCCTCGGAGCCCGCTACGCGCTGCTCTCCTTCCCCCAGTCCCGGACGAAGCTCGTCCTCGACCTCCAGGCCGGGATGCTCCGGGTGACCGACGACGGTCACACGGTTCGGGAGGAGGAGTACCATGCCGCGACGTACGTCGTGAAGGAGCTCGCCGCGTCCGGAGGGGCCGGCGCGCTCCACCCGTACGGCGGTTTCCGCGCCTCCTTCGCGAAGTACAGAGGCGCCGACGTGGGCGGCCGCCGGCTGGAGACCCTGGTCGGAGCCTTCCTCGGAGCTGACTATTTCCTGACGCCGAACGTCTACTTCTCGGGCGCGGTACACCTCTTCGACGAGTCGAGCCTCACGGTCAGCGCAGGGTACCGGTTCTAGGTCGAGAGAAGAGCAGGTTGAGGAAGCTCCCTCAACCTTAACCTCAATCTTAACCTTCACCTTCGGGAGAGGGCATGAAGATCTTCATCGATACCGCAAACGTGGGAGAGATCCGGAAGGCCGAGTCGCTGGGCGTGCTCGACGGCGTCACGACGAATCCGACCCTGATCGCCAAGGAGGGCAGGCCCTTCCGGCAGGTTCTCGGCGAGATCTGCGAGGTGGTGAAGGGCCCGGTGAGCGCCGAGGCGGTGAGCATGGCCGCGGAGGCCCTCGTCGAGGAGGGCAGACAGCTCGCCGCCATCCACGAAAACGTGGTGGTCAAGGTCCCGATGACCACGGAGGGGCTCAAGGCGGTCCACGCCCTTGCGAAGGACGGCATCCGGACCAACGTGACCCTCGTCTTCAGCCCGACCCAGGCGCTCCTGGCCGCGAAGGCGGGCGCCACCTTCGTCAGCCCCTTCGTCGGGCGCCTCGACGATCAGGCCCAGGACGGTATGGAGCTGATCCGGCAGATCGTCACCATCTACCGCAACTACGCCTTCCCCACGGAAATCATCGTCGCCAGCGTTCGCCACCCGATCCACGTCGTGGAGGCTGCCCTCTGCGGAGCCCACGTCGCCACGATCCCTTGGAAGGTGATCGAGGCCATGGCGCGGCACCCGCTGACCGACATCGGGATCGAGCGGTTCATCGCCGACTGGGACCGATACCGGAAGCAGGTGTGAGGGGCGGTGGAGAGAGTTTTCACAAGCCGACAACGGCGAGAATTCTAGGAAAATCCGACTGGAAACCCCTTGACACCCAAAATGGGCGACCTGTATTCTGTCTTCGCTTTTCGGGCGGGAAAACTTTCGCCCTCCTGCCGGTGCAAGTGGTCGGTTTCTTAGAGGTTTTCGTCCGGTAGCCCCTGGAGGGGCTCGGTATATTATATGCGGGCCCGAGCACGGAGAGTGGTTCGGGCCCTTCCCGAGTTTCGGGATTCGGCGAGGGGTTTCCGGGTCGCGTCCTACGTGGGTAGGCTCCTTTTTCCTTGACCGTCTCCCCTTTAGAAGTAATTAGGACGAGTTTTTCGTGTTCCGACAGCGTGGGACCGCGTTGCGGCCTTCGATGCGGGCGCGTCTCTCCCCGGCATCCGGCCACTGCGGGCGGGGATGCCGGCAAACCCTTGAAAGGGCCACCTGGCCGAGTGGAGGAGGAACGACATGGGAAAGCTGGAGCCGAAAAACGTCCCGACGGATCTGGAGATCGCCCAGGCACACAAGATGAAGCACATCCGGGACATCGCCGGGAAGGCGGGGCTCCTGGAGAGCGAACTGGAGTATTACGGTAACTACAAGGCGAAGATCGACTACATGGCGGTCTTGGACCGCCTGAAGAACAAGCCGGATGGGAAGCTGATCGACGTTACCGCCTGCACGCCGACGCCGCTGGGGGAGGGGAAGACCGTCACCTCGATCGGCCTCTACGAGGCGCTCAACAAGATCGGCAAGAATGCGATGCTCGCCCTGCGCGAGCCGAGCCTCGGCCCGGTCTTCGGCATCAAGGGCGGCGCCGCCGGCGGCGGGTACTCCCAGATCGTCCCCATGGAGGACCTGAACCTCCACTTCACCGGCGACATCCACGCCGTGACGATCACCCATAATCTGTGCTCCGCGGCCCTCGACACCTCCTTGATGC
>JACRCS010001082.1 GCA_016218905.1 Deltaproteobacteria bacterium | reverse complement strand
CTCGTCCTGGTAACCCGGAACGTCGCCGACTTCCAGGCTTTTCAGGGTCTCGAGCTGGAGAGCTGGTTCACGGGGTGAGAGGGGACTCACGGCGCACGACGTCGTTCACGCGCTACTCCGCGCAGTCTTGCGACAGACCCGAGCATCGGAACGGACGGCTCCCTTGGAGAAGATCTACACCATCCGGAATCTGAACCAACAGCAAGAGCACATGTGGAGCGCCAGCGGCGTCGAGGACGAGGTTTCGGTTTGCGCGCTTCGCCACATCGAGGCGCTGTTCCGGCGGCACCTGCCCAAGGGCGAGAAGATCCTGGAGGCCGGCTGCGGGCTCGGGGCCTGGGTGATCTACCTGGGAGAGCGGGGCTACGACATCGAGGGGATCGACCACGATCCCAGGGTGATCGAACGCCTAAGGGAGTGGCGGCCATCGCTGCCGGTCGCGCACGGCGACATCTGTGAGCTCCCGTACAGCGACGGCACGTTCGGAGCGTACATCTCCCTCGGCGTCATGGAGCACTTCGAAGACGGGTGCGACGCTGCCATGGCGGAGGCGAGGCGAGTGCTCAAGCCCCACGGGCTCCTCTTCTTCACGGTGCCTCTGGAGAACGCCTTCCGCCGGGTCGTCGCTCACCCTCTCCGAGAGGCGTACCTCCGGTGGCGGCGCGCCAAAGGGGACGCCATCCACTTCGCGGAGTACCGCTACACGCCCGCCGAAGTGGAGGCACTCCTGCGGGAGCACGGGTTCGAGCCCCTCCTCAGCGAGTGGGACGATTTCGTCCCGCGGGACATGTCCCTGGGCCTCTGGTCCGACTTCCCCCAGCTCCACGGCCCCGTGCCCTACCGCCTGACGGCTCCCGGCCGCGCCGCCGCCGTCGCCCTGAACGCCTTCTCCCGCTGGACAGCCGCCGCGGGGGTGTTCTGCCTGGGGCGGAAGAAGGGAGAGGCAAGGTAGCGAGGGTGTACATGTACATGTCTTTATGGCATCATGTACATGTGCTTCGGACGGAAGGAGGCAGGACGTGAAGTGGACCACCGCAAGGGCCCGTCAGCACTTCTCCGAACTCTTGCAAGCCGCGGGGTCCGAGCCGCAGGCTGTCTGCAACCGGAATCGACCCGTGGCCGCTGTCGTGGATTTCGAGACGTACCGGCAGTTCGAGGAGTGGCGCACCGTTCACGCGAAGCGCTCCGCCGGTGAGGCATTCGACGAGCTTCGGGAAATCTGCGCGGGCGCGATCGGAACCCCCGACCGGTCCGACCGCGACACCTCGCGGACCCGGGAACCCGATGGTCCTCCCCCGATAGTCGCCAGCGACAGCCTCGTGGACGAGGCCCTCCGGCTCACCGGGCTCAGCACGAGACAGGAGGTGGTGGACCTGGCACTGCGACGGCTCGTGCAGCTCGAACGGCAGCGGGAGGTTCTCTCCCTGGAGGGGGCCGTCGGGTGGCAAGGAGACCTCGACGAGCTTCGCAGGGCGCGTACCCTGCCCCCGAGCTGAGTCAGGTGCCCACCCTCGTCGACACGTCGGTCTGGGTCGACCTCTTTCGCGGCACGCCCGTGCCCGCCGTGGACCGGCTCAAAGCCCTGATAGGGAGGGAAATCCTGCTCCTCGGCGACCTGATCCTGGCCGAGATCCTCCAGGGCGTCCGAACCGAAGAAGAGGCCCGGCTGGTAGAAGCCGCCTTCGCAGCATACCCCGTGGTGCCCCTCGTCGGTGAGACGATCGCGCGCAAGAGCGCGCACCATTACCGCCAGCTTCGCCGCGGCGGGATCACGGTGCGGAAGACGATCGATTGCCTCATCGCCACCTGGTGCATCGAGAACCGCGTCCCGCTCCTCCACGGGGACCGGGACTTCCATCCATTTGTCCGACTCGGGCTCGTAGAAGCGTAGGCGATCGGCTACGCGATGAGAACCCCGGTGGCAGCAGCGCTCGGTCTTCCCGAGCACCGGGTCTATCCAGGACCTCTTGGCGACGGGCCAGACCCTGAACCGATCCGCCGCCGGCGCGACCCTCAATGAAGACCATCGCCGTCCTCCGGAGCAACCCCAAGGACGCGGCCCTGACGCGGCTCGTGAGGAGCCTCAGCCGGATCGCTGAGATCGAGTGTCTCGTCTGGGATCGGCAGGGCGACTTCGAGCCGGCGACGAAAAGCGAGCGCATCCGGTACGTGAAGTGCGGCCTTCGCGCCGGTTTCTACAGCGCGCGGACTCTCCTCAAGCTCATCGTTTTCCAGGCCTGGCTCTTCTTGAAGCTCCTGACGGGCCGCTGCGACGCAATCCACGCCATCGACCTCGACACCGGCCTCCCCGGGCTCCTGGCGGCGCGGCTCAGGGGCAAGAAGTTCGTCTACCACTGTCTCGACCCTTACTACGCAATCCTCCCGGCAGGCTGGCCCCGGTTTCTGGCAGCTTGGGCCCGGAGGCTCGAAGACAGGCTCATCTCCGAGGCCGACCTCTTCGTCATTACCGACCTCCTCCGGATGCCGCAGCACGAGGGCGCCAAGCCGCGACGGGTAGTGGAGGTCGCGAACGTCCCGTTTCTGCCACCCATCACTCCCCCCGCGCCTACTCGCAGCAGCGTCTTTACGGTCGGATACCTGGGATCACTCATCGAAGGGCGCAACCTGCTCACGGCGGTCGACGCGTGTGGCGAGTTGGCGGACGAGGGAGTGCGACTCGTGATCGGCGGTTTCGGCCCCCTAGAGCGGGTGGTCGAGGTCAAAGCCCGAGCGTGGCCAAACGTCACCTTTCAGCCCTGGACCCCCTACGAGAAGATGCTCGAAGAGGAGGCGTCCTTCGACCTCTTCTTCCACCTCACGGACCCCGCCAGCGAGTCCCAGAAGTGGGTGAGCCCGAACAAGCTCTTCGAAGCCATGGCTTTCGGCAGGCCGATCGTCGTCGCCGAGGGGACACTCGCGGCCCGTCGCGTGGAGTCGTTCGGGAACGGGCTGGTCGTCCCGTACGGCTCGAAGGAAGCCCTGAAGACGGCGGTCCTGCGCCTCAAGTCGGACCCTCAGCTCGCCAACGATATGGGGGCCAGGGGACAGGCAGAGTTCCAGCGGAACTGGCGGCCCGAAGAGATGGAACGGAGGCTCCTCAAGGCCTACGCGGCGATCCTGGAGATAGAGGTTTGACGGTCCGCTACGCTCGTCCCTTGCGACCGTAGGAAGGCTGACGAGCGAGGCAGGAAGAGCAGGAAGAGCAGGAAGAGCAGGAAGAGCAGGAAGAGCAGGAACACGCCGAACGTCTATGCCGACCAGATCAAAAGCCCGATCGTCGTTCTTCTCTGCGGTCTCTGTGCCTCTAGGGAGCGAAGCGAACGGGCGAGAGATACGGGTCTTGCCTTCTTCTTGCCTGGGCCATGCCGCCGGGACCGCTACCCACACCATCGTCACCTACACGAGGTTCGTGTACACTGGACACACAAGCCACGAATCGGAGGCTGGATCGATGCTCAAGAACGTGACCTTAACGGCGGAGGAAGCGCTCATCGAGCGTGCCCGAGCGCTAGCACAACGGAGGCATACTACCCTCAACGAGGAGTTTCGAACCTGGTTGGCCCGGTACGCCGGCCGTAACGACGAGTCCGATAGCTACCTCGCCCTGATGGGACGCCTCTCCTATGCGCGCGCCGGAGGAAGATTTACGCGAGACGAGATGAATGAGCGCTAGGTACTTCCTCGACACGAACATCTTCGTTATACGGAAGACCTTCAGCACGGTCAGAGGCTCGGTAGTGTCGAGGTGGTCAACCCCTTCGTCTGAGCAGCGACCGGTTGCCCGTTCCGGCGTGCGAACGTATTCTTGGGCTCCTGTGCAGCCGAGCCCGAAGAGGATCCATGTCTGAAGTGGGAGAGGCGCTCGCGAGTCTCGCGGATCGGTTCGGTCTTGCGGAGATCTACGCCTTCGGCAGCCGGGCCGGGGAGCTCGCAGCGCGGGCACGGGGGCAGCAGGGCGTGCCCACGCGCCCCGACTCCGACGCCGACCTCGGCGTGCGCCGAATCGTCGGCCGCGCGTTCGACCCCGAGGAGCGCGTCTGCTTGACCATCGCCCTCGAAGACCTCTTCGGCGCAACGCGAGTCGACCTGGTGGTGCTGAGCGAAGCCCCTCCTTTCCTGGCACTCGAGATCGTCTCCGGGGAGCTCCTCTACTGCAGGGATGGGGTGGCCCAAGCCGAGTACGAGCTGTATGTCCTCCGGCGGGCAGGCGATCTCGCCCCCTTTGAGCGGGAACGGCGGCGGATGATCCTCCGGGGGGAGGCCCGATGACGCCGTCCCGGATCCGGCTCAAGGTCGTGACCGAGCGGGCGGCCTGGGTCTCCGTCATGCTGGAGGGCGTCCGGGCGCTCCCGTCGGCGACGGTGGAGGAGTTCCTCGCCGACCCGCGCACCGCGGCGGCGGCCGAGTCGTACCTTCGCCGGGCGCTGGAGGCTCTCCTCGACCTGGGACGTCACCTGCTGGCCAAGGGCTTCGGGAGGGCGATCGTCGAGTACAAAGAGATCTCCGCCGCGCTGGTCGAGGAAGGAATCCTGACGCGGTCCGAGGGCGATCTCCTGCGGCGTCTCGCCGGCTACCGGAACCGGATGGTCCACTTCTACCATGAGGTCTCGAAGCAGGAGTTCCATGCCCTCTGCACCGGCCATCTGGGAGAGCTCGAGGCGATTCTCGGCGCCTTCACGACATGGATCGAGAACCATCCCGAGCGCAGAGACGACTCCCTCTGAGGGGCTCGTCGCCATCGAGATCGCCTTGCCTGCCCAGAGGGTCCGCGCTCGAAACCTGCTTCTGCTGCCGCTTCCGCTCCTTCTGCTCCTGTCCACCGCGGCCTTGGCCCAGTCCGCCCCCGCCGTGCACCTCTCCCGCTTCGGCGAGGGCGAGGGGCCGTCCCAGGAGGGCGGCGTCTACCGACTCCTCGACCGGGACCGCACGCCCGGCCAGTCGAACGCAGTCGCCTTCGACGCCGCCTTCGACGGCGCGTTCGAGGAGGTCACCTTGCGCTGCAAGGTCCGTGTGCTCGAAGGCGGCGACGGCGGGGCCTTCCTCTTCCTCAACACCGCCGAGTTCGGCCGGCGCGGGCCGGCGCCCTTCCTGAAGAGCTGGGTGGAGCCGAACCTGAGGGGAACGTTCGCCGTCGGGGTGGACGTCCACGACCCGCCGGTCGAGAAGCCCTCCGGGGTCTCGGCCAACTACGAGGGATTGCCGGAGCGAGAGGTGTCGCTCCACTGGGACGGCCGCGAGATCGTCAAGCGCGTCGCGCCGGCGGAGTTCCGGGGAGACTTCGCGCAGTGCGAGATCTCAGTGCGGCACGTGATCGGCGGGGCGGAGGTCACGGTCCGGCTCGCGGGCGCCGCGGTCTACGACGCCTACTTCATCCCCGGCATGCTCCCCTACGAGTCGCGGCTCGCCGTCGGCGCAGGGACCCGCGCCGACGCGACCACGGAGTTCGACGTGCGGGAGGTCGCCTTCCGGAAGAGCGGGCCGGCCCCGCGGCAGCGCCCTCCGAAGCACTTCGAGCTCTTCAACCACGTCCGCACCGAGGGCGGCGCGCCCCTACGGACGCGAGTCGCTCTGCCGCCGCGCGACTGGGCATTCGGCCGCGTGATTCTCACGCTCGAGATCCATGACGCCGGCCCGAACTGGGACTACTGGGACCGCAGCGGCCACCTCTACGTGGTCGACCCCCAGGGCGTGAAGCGGGACATCGCCCCCTTCATCACCTCCTTCCGGACGCCGGGCCGGTGGAAGGTCGACGTGACCCACTTCAGACCTTGGCTCTCCGGCGAGGTAACCTTCGAGCTCGAGACAGCGACCGACGACCGGAACAGAGGTTTCCTGCTAAGCGCCTCCGCCGACTTCTACCATGGCATCCCGGCCCTCGAGCCCTACCGCGTAGTGCCCCTCTGGACAGGGACGGCGAGATACGGTTCGGCGGAAAACCACTTCCGCGACTTCTTCACCCCGCAGACGCTCACCTTCGATGCCTTCACGAAGGCCGCCCGCCTCTTTCTCACGACCACGGGCCACTCGCTGGTGGGCGAGTTCACGCCGTCCCGCCGAGCGGTCGTCTTCGTCTCCGAGAAGGGACGGGACCCCGCCTCGGAGCGCCGGTTCGAGAACGTGCTGTGGAAATCCGACTCCTACCTGAGCGCGGTCCGACCCCAACGCGGCACCTGGTACTACTCCCGCGCCGGCTGGGCACCGGGCGACGTGGTCCATCCATGGTGGATCGACCTCACGCCTTGGCTCGTACCGGGGAATACGGCGGAGCTCCGGTATGAGCCGGAACCGTACGACTTCTCTGACCGCCCGGCAGAGAAGCGGCCGAAGGACGAGCAGGTGAACGAGGCCATCCACCTCGTCCGAGCCTACGTGATCCTCTACCGAACCCCGTCCCCCCTCACGCCTGCGCCCGCCCTCCAGCTCATCGAGGTCCAGGCGGAGAGCAACGCCGCCCGAGCCGGACTGGAGCCGGGCGATTACCTCGAGAGCTACGACGGCAAGCGGCCCGGCTCGATCGAAGACCTGCTCGCCGCCATCGACGAAGCCGCCGCGGATGGGAAGGAGAGCGTCCGCGTGGTGATCCATCGAGGCAGTGAGCGCCTGGAGAAGGAAGTCGGCTCCGGCCGGATGGGAGTCCGCGTCGCCGAGGAATGAACGAGCTAGAACACAAGTTCCTTCTCGTGCGCGTGCACCCACGCCGCGAACTCGTTGTAGGCATTCCCGCCCGCGGTCATCATCGTCATGTTGTTCGTCCGCAGTCCCCGTTCCAGTAATTCTATTGAGGCCTTGTATTTCGTTTCGTAAAGGTGCGGCATCTCAGGATGTACCTTCCGGAGGAACGCGGGCTGGACCTTGCCCGCCTCTTCGATTGCCCGCCGCAAGAGCTCCATGACTCTCGAGCGCTGCTCCGCATTGAGGCTCTGAAGATCCCCTGCGTTGGCGATGACATCGATGGCTTCGTTAGACGCATCCTTGGAGCTCAGGTAATGCCTCTGATCGGCGGACATCCCCGGCGTATCCGGTCTCGCGACCAACGCAAAATAGGGCCAAGCGATACCTTTTGCGGTCGCCACCACTTCTCCGAAGGCGAGCCAGCGCAAGAAGCCGTGCTCTTTCACGTGTTTCCAGTTGTAGTACGGAATCATGATGATGAGAGACAAGAGATAGACGCCGAGCACGCCTAGGGCCACTTTGCCGAACAACTTCCTCATGACTGCACCTCTGCCGCTAAACGGCGGAATTGGGTTTTATCCGCCAATCGCCCGCCACAGATCCACCTTGTCGCCGCTCCGGTACCGCGTCCACCCGACCTTCCAAAGGGCCCTCTCCAGCACCGCCCTCGACGTCTGCCCGCACGCGTGGACGCCTGGCCGGCTCCACTCCGGACCGGGCGTCAGCGAGTCTCGCCCCGCGTGGACGAAGGCGAGCCACTCCGAGCGGCTGGAAGCCGCCCGCAGCTCCCGGTCCCAGTCGCCGTCCGTGGGACAGATGAGGTAGCGGATCGGGAAGGCCACCTCGGGCCCGACGAGCAACGCCTCCAACTCTCCCTCGGTGAGCACGAGGAGAGGACGGCCGGACAGCGTCCTGGCGACGAGCTCCCGATCCGCGTCCGAGACGTAATGGTAGAGCCCGCCCGGTTTGGCCCAGTTCGTCCGGTCGAGGTAGACATCGATGGAGACGACGCCGAAGAGTGCGGCGGCGTTCAGCGCCACGACGGCGAAGAGCCACCGGCGGCGGCCTCGCCTCCGGAAGAGCCGGGTACCTCCCCAGAGGACCGCGAACCCCGCCGGGACGATCACGTTGTACCGGGCGAAGAAGGGCTGCGAGGCGATCATCCCGCTGAGCGGCACGTAGGCGAGCAGAACGAAGAGCGTCGCTTCCAGCCGGGCCTTGCGCGGAAGTCCGGCGAGAAGGAACGGGAGGGCGAGGACCGTCGCCAGCCCGGTGCGGCCGAGGTCCTGGCCGGGATAGGGCTTCCACACGTCCGGCAGGCGTTCGAAACCGGCACCGGCGACGTTGTAGACCGCCTTCACCGCCTCGAGCTCCCATGCGTGCCGGAACCGGGTGAGGTACCCCAGCGGCTCCAGGAGCCAGTGCACCGAGTGCATGGCGACCGCCTGGAAGAACCCGGCGGCGGTCGTGACCTGATGGGCGCGACTGTACTGGCCACCCATGAAGTCCCCGAAAGCCGCGTACACGGGCCAGTACGAGGCGAGCATGACCGCCCCGGCGGAGGCCGCCGCGAGGCACGGCAGCGCGAGGTCGCGCAGGGCCGCCAGCTTTCGCCTGCCGTGCCAGAGGCCGAAACAGCCGAGCACGAGCACCACAGGCGCCACCGTCGGTTTGCACGCCAGGGCCATCCCGTTGAGGACCAGGAAAGCGGAGAGGGCGACCTTGGGCTCGCGTATCCTGCGCAGCGCCACGTACGAGGCAAGCGCCGGGAAGGCGGCCGCGATATCCGTGTTTACGGACCAGATGCGCAGGCCGACGGTCGGGAAGGTAAGGAAGAGGAGAGCCGAGAGCGCTGCGTGCCACCTCGGCACTCGGAGGTCCAGTGCAGCGACATAGACGCAAGCGGCGGCGCCCACGGAGAGGACGAGGGTCACATAGCCGATGCCCGCCCACCCCTCTCCGAGCAGCATCTTGTGGAGGACGATCAGGTCCCCGGCGACCGGAAGGCCGATCTGCGCGAACGCGGGCGTCGGCCACGCGTCGAAGCTGTGCTGCCCGGTCCAGAACATGGCGCGGGGGATGTGGTACCAGAGGCCGTCCCCGTGCCGAGTGCCGTACAGTGCGTCGAAGCCGAGCTCGAGCGCGAGCGCGAGGCCGACGAGAAGAGCCGCCAGCAGCGCCGCCGTCCCTCTGCGGGTCCGGCACCAACGGACGCAGCGGCCGAGGTCCGGGCGGGGCCCATTTCGCAAAGCCTGCCAGGCCAGGACGCCCGTGGCGGAGAGCATCAAGGCCAGGTACGCACCCGGAGTCAAGTGGCGGGACAGACCGAGGACGACGCCCACGACGAGCAGAACGCCTTCGTAGAGCGCGACGCCGAAGACGACGCGTTCCGCGAGGCCGCCGCGGCGGGAGAAGGGTGGAACCGCGAGGACGCAAAGGAGCGGAAACGAAACGTAGAGGAGAAGGGTAGCTGCTGACGCCATCTGGGCCTTCGCTCAAAATCGACTCGGGCATCGCTCGCGGCCCACAGCATACTTGTTGCGCAGCCGCCGCTGCAACGCACACACGCACGCACACATGCATGCCAGCTCTTCTCTGCGGACTCTGGGCCTCGACTCGAGCCGAGGATGGGTCCGGATCGCGGACGAGCTCACGAAGAGCTCGGGCCGAGCAGCGCAGGAGGCGCGGCAGCGGCCACGCACGACGAGCGCCGGATGCGCTCGCGTCGAAGAGCCCAGGAAGGGCGGGAACGACGAGCGCGGCAGCGATCAAGCCGAGCGAACGGGCGGGAGAACCGGAATTTCTTTCTCGCAGAGGCGCAAAGCTCACAGAGGAGACCAAATCACGCGTGCAAGCTGCAATGCACCGTTCCTGTCCGAGTCAGTAATTCCTTCTTCTCTTCATTTGGCCCGTGTAACGCAAGGTTGCGCCGGGACCGCCGACGCCATTACACTGCCCGGGAGGAGTGCAGTCAGCGCTATCTCCCGATCTCGCTGCACGAGATAGATAAGCTCTCCGCAACCACTCCGCTCCTCTCCCGCGAGCAGAACGCCTCGCTGCGAGATCTCGGGCGGCAGGTCGGGGGCCCCATGAAACTCGGCTGTCTCTGGCGGTCCCTGCGGCCCCGGCAGTGGGTCAAGAACGTCTTCGTCTTCGCTCCCCTCCTCTTTGCGGAGCGGCTGTTCATTGGGCGGGCGCTCACCCTTTCGCTCCTCACGTTCACTGCCTTCTGCGCCGTCGGCAGCGCCGCGTACCTCTTCAATGACATCCTCGACGCCGACAAGGACCGCCTCCACCCGGCGAAGCGGTTTCGGCCCATCGCCTCCGGGCAGTTGCCGGCGAGGGCAGCGCTCCGGTGGGCGCTCGGGCTCGCGGCCGGGGGGATCCTGGCTGGGTTCGTGTTGCACCCGTTCGCCGGAATCATCCTCTCGACCTACGCGGCGCTGAACGTCCTCTACTCGCTCTGGCTGAAACATCAGGTGATCCTGGACGTGTTCACCGTCGCATCGGGTTTCGTGCTGCGCGTAGTAGGCGGGGGCCTGACCATCGGTGTGCCGCTGAGCCCGTGGCTCCTCCTCTGTACGACGCTCCTGGCGCTCTTCCTCGGCTTCTCGAAGAGGCGTCACGAACTCCTGCTCCTCGAGAGCGGCGCCGAGTCCCACAGGGGCGTCCTCGCCGAATACGATCCGCGGTTCCTGGACATGATGATCGCGGTCGTGACCGCGTGCACCCTGATGAGCTATGCCTTGTATACGGTGAGTTACGAGACCGTGGAGAAGTTCGGGACGCGGGGCCTCGTGGCGACGATCCCCTTCGTCCTCTACGGGATCTGCCGCTATCTGTACCTCGTCTACCACCGCGAGGGCGGAGGGGACCCGACCGAAGATCTGCTGTCGGATCGCCCCACCATCGTGAACCTGGCGCTGTGGGCGGCCCTCGTGGGGCTGATCCTGTATGTCCGGTGAGCGCCGGCGCCTCGCGAGGGGGAGCAAGGTCCTCTGGGGCCTTTTCCTCGGCTGCGTCGCGCTGGCGGGGGTCGGCGCGATCGGCGACTTCCGCCGGATCGGCACCGTGCTCGGGACGTTCCCCCCGGCGTACCTGGCGGGGGCTCTCGCCCTCGCCTCCGCCAACTACCTTCTCCGCTGGGTCAGGTGGGAGACCTATCTCGGCAGACTGGGCGTGCGGATCAGCCGCAAGAGGAGCCTTCTGGTCTTTGGGAGCGGCCTCGGCTTCTCCCTCAGCCCGGGCAAAGCTGGCGAGCTGGTGAAGTCGTATCTGCTTCGGGACGCGTTTGGAACCGAGGTGCGCCGATCGGCACCGGCGGTTCTCATGGAACGGGTCAGCGACCTCGCCGGCGTGCTCCTCCTCGGCCTGGGAGGGGCCGCGGGATACCGGTACGGCTGGAAGTTGCTGGGAGTGGGAGCGGGCTTGTTGGCAGGGGCCCTCTTCCTCGCCGGGAGTCCTCTCTCGGCCCGCTGGATGGCGCGGCTCCTGCCGACCAGGGCCGAGGCTTTTCGCGAGGCGCAGCGGAACGTGCGCGCTCTGCTGAGTCCCTGGCCCGCAACCGCGGGCACCGTCCTGGCGCTCGCCGCCTGGTTCGCCGAGTGCTACGCGTTCTGGTGGGTGCTGAGGGGAGTGGGGAGTCAGGTCTCCCTCGCCGCGGCGACGTTCATCTACTGCCTCGCGACCCTCGTGGGCGCCCTCAGCTTCCTGCCGGGTGGCCTGCTGGCGACGGAGGGGAGCATGGTGGCCGCCCTGACGCTGCTCCGAGTCGATGCCCCCTCGGCCGCGGCGGCGACCGTGATCATTCGTGCATGTACCCTTTGGTACGCCGTGGCGTTGGGCGCGACGGCCATCTGGCTTTGGGGACGGCACAGAAAGGGGGAGCCGATGCAAGCTGACCGGGGACCAAACCAGGGGCAAGGGAGTCCGAGCGGTTCGAACTCGGGGAAGAGCTAGATGAAGTCGAAGGTCGCCGTGCTGAGAACCAGCCCCGCCACCGTCCGGCGGGACTACCACGAGCTCCTGAAACTGGCCGGCTACCGGGAGACCGTCGACCCGGCGCGCG